>WRFC01000009.1 GCA_009779015.1 Coriobacteriia bacterium
GGCGCCCTGGCCGCCGCCCCCGGCGCCCACACCATCCCCGTCACCCTGGCCAGCCTGGCCGACCAGCAGATGCCCGCAACGCCGGCCTCCAGCGGCTGGGCGGTGGCCGACCTGGTTATCCTGGGGCTGGCCTTCTGCGCCCTGGTCGTCTTTTTCTCGATCCTCTTGGCGCGCAATGTGCGCCAACCCGCAGCAGCTGCGGGCGACCAAGGCCAAGCCAAAAAGCCCAAAAAGCCCAAGAGCCCGCTCGACAGCTGCCGCTTCTGGCTCGTTATATCAACGGTGGCCGCCGTGCTGATCGTCTTCGTCTATGCCGCCTCCCAGAATTTTAGTGGAGAAGTGCAGGCCTTTGACAATTGGACGTCAACCGTCTTTCTCTTGCTGCTCATCCAGGCGCTGGCGATGATCCTTGCCCTGCGAAACGACAAGGCCTCAAGACTGGCCGCGCTCGAACCCTCGGACGAGGACTTTAACGATGACGACTACAGCCCGGCGTTGCGCCAGGGCAGCCGGTTGAAGCTGCGCAGCGACCAGGCCGGGCGGCTCGAAAAAGACGAGCTAAAGTCTAAAATCCAGTCCAAGAACGAGAAGGGCTGAGCAGAGGGGCAGCCCCGACCATGGAATTCTTGCTGAGCCTGCTTATAACAGTTGTGCTGATCGTCATCAACGGCTATTTTGCGATGGCCGAGATGGCGCTGGTCAACGCCCGGCGCTCGGTCCTCCAACAGCTGGCCGACGAGGCCGAACGGCCAGAAGAGGCCCGCCGCGCCCGCCGGGCGCTGGACCTGACCGCTGACTCTGACCGTTTGCTGGCCACCGTGCAGGTCGCTATCACGCTGCTCTCGTTCGGTGCCTCGGCGGTGGCCGCCATCGGCTTTGCCACACCCATCGCCACCTGGCTGCAAGGCTTTGGCATCGGCTGGCTGGCGGCCATTGCCTCGCCGCTCTCGGTCATCGTCATCACCTTGCTGGTCAGCTATGTCAGCCTGGTCATTGGCGAGCTCGTGCCCAAACGCATGGCCCTGGCCAACGCCGAGCACCGCGCCATGAGCGTGGCCGGGCCGATTTTGATGATCCGGCGCATCGCCAGGCCGCTGGTCACGCTGCTCTCGTCGTCCACCAACCTGGTGGCCCAGGTCCTTGGGGTGCGTAGCGCCGACAACCGCCAAAACGTCAGCGAAGACGAGATCAAATACCTCGTTACCGAGCAAAGCAGCTTGCTTGATGAGGAGAAACGCATGATCCGCGAGATCTTCGACCTGGGCGACACGGTGGCGCGTGAGATCATGACCCCGCGGGTCGACATCATCTCGATAGAGGACGATGCCACGGTCGGGCAGACCTTGAGCCGCATGCGCGGTACCGGCTATTCGCGCGTGCCGGTCTTTCATGAGAGCCCCGACCGCATCATCGGCATCGTCATGCTCAAAGACCTGCTGGCACCGTTGACCGACGACGGCAGCGACGACCTGGCCTCGATCTACATGCGTGAGCCGATGTTTATCCCCGAAACCAAGGATATTCTCCCCCTTCTTGGCGAAATGCAAACCTCACATCAACAGATTGCTATCGTTGTCGATGAGCACGGCGGCACAGCGGGTATCATCAGTATCGAGGACATTGTCGAAGAGATCGTCGGAGAGATATCAGACGAGTACGACCCGGACAACAAGTACCAGACCCGGCTTTCTGAGGATGAGTGGCTGATCGATGGCCGGCTTCCGACGGACGATGCCGTTGACCTGGGGTTTCCGGTTGAAGAAGGCGAGAATTACGAGACCATCGCCGGGTGGATGCTGGACACTATCGATAGTGTGCCGCAGGTCGGGGACAGCTTTGAGGTGAGGGGATACACCTTTAAGGTGCAGTCGATGCGCAGGAATCGGATATCGATGCTTCGCGTAACAAGGGACCCAGGTTACAGCGAGGCCGAGACCGAGGGCGAGGGCGGGTAAATACGGGACAGCACCGGGCAGCCCACAGCTGGCTTGGCAGCTTGTCAGACGGCTCGTTTGGCAGCTCGACTCCGAGGGACTGGATGGAACCAAAAACAAAGCTTTATCGCTCTGATGATGCCATGGTCGGCGGTGTCTGTGCTGGCCTGGCCGAGCATTTTGGCATCGATACCTCGATCATCCGGATCTTGGCCGTCGTGGTCATGGTCCTGCTTTTTGGGGTGCCCATCCTACTTTATTTAGTGGCGCTGATCGTCATCCCACGCCGCCCGCCCGAGGCGTTGCGGCTGATCGATGTCAAGCCTGGCGTGAGCGGCGAGTTTGCGCAGCTGCAAGAGCGGCGGGCAGCCCCGGGTGCGGCTTGGGTGATCTCGGACTCGCAGAGCTTTGATGCGGTCGAGCAAGAGGCGTTGGAGGAAGAAGGCCGTGCCGGCCGCTCGTTTTGGAAGCGCCGTGGGCCGTCGGCGGCCCTGACGTTGGGCTTCATGCTGGCCGGGATCGGCGTCTTTGCCCTCTTGGGCACATTTATCGATCCGCAGTTCTGGGCCTTCTGGCCATTCGTGGTCATCGTTTTTGGTGCGCTCACGGTCTTTACCCCCGGCTATCGGGGCTGGAAGGTCTCACGTGCCGGCAATGGGGTACTGCTGGTCAGCGTCGGCCTGGTGCTTTTGCTCTGGAGTTTTAGCTTTATGCCGGCCAGCGCGATCGTGGTCATCGCCTTGGTCATGTGGCCTTTCTTCTTGGTCAGCGCCGGCCTCATCATCCTCGGTGGGGCTCTTCATAAAGACCTGATCAAGCTGATCGCCTGCCTCTTCTTATCGCTCAGCCTGATCATCGGGGCATGGACCGTCGGGCATGTCGGGGGCGATTACCTGGTCCAGCTGCCGTTTTTGCCAGATTACAATATCAGCGTGCCGCCGTCGCCGATCCCGTGGCCATAAAGCTGTCAAGGCGGCCCGCAAAGCGGCTATGAGGGCGGTGCGGCGGTCGCCGGTTTGTCATAAAGACACCTGGTTTGCGGCCTCAAGGCTGTGCTGGTTAGGTAACAGATTGACCGCCCGATAATTTGTAAACTTAGCGTCGGCTTTTGCGTTTGCGCACGTAGATTGATTGAAATCTCAGCAACTCAAAGATTTTGAACATCTTCAAAGTGGTTCGGACCGACAGAGTGACTTGTCAGTTTGGGCTCTAGGGGCTAAAATAAGACCAGGCCACCGAAGTGGCCTTCTCTAAGGAATATTACAGGGTCTTGTCTCATGGTGGGTATCCAGACAAGACGCCCGTGGCAGTATTTATGCAGATTAAATCCAACCGCTGCCCTGGCTCCAGGGGTGATGAATTGTTGTCGATACGTTATGGAGTGATCTATTGGATTCGATAGCTTTCAAGCGAAGGCTTGTTCTGATAGCTTCGCTTGTGATCATCGTAGCTGTGCTTCTTGTGGCAACAGCGTCACGGGCTTTCGCAGATTTCAATGACTCTTCGATGAAGGTCCTCGGGGTCGGGCGGATCCAGAGCGATCCGATCACCGAGCCGATTGACTCAAACGAAAAACTCGCCCTCAACACAGAAGGCTATTCGACCCAGATCGTCGGGTCTTCAGATCTAGCCGTTCCGATCACCCGCTCAAACCCCGATGATGTAAAGGCCGAAGAAGCGGCCATCGGAATGTCCGATACCACATCAGCAACCGAAGACGCAACCACAACAGCAGCTGTGGCCTCAACGTCGACGGCAACATCGGCTACGTCGGCAACGTCGGCCCCGACCGCCTCTTCAACGTCCTCCGCCGCCGCCCCAGCCGCTAAAGCCGAGTCATCCAAACCGGCTGCGGCAACGCCAACGCTTGTTGCCGACGACTCGTCATCGGGCGAGTGGCTGACCGGCCTCGCCTCGGCCTATGGGCGCAGTGCCGGCCGGAATACTGCGACCGGTGCGGCAGTAACCGATAACTCGACGGGTGTTGCGGTGCCCGTGTCGCAGCGTTACCTGGTGGGCAAGACGATCGAGGTCAAGTATGGCGGTATGACCATCACGACCGTGGTCAACGACACCGGCGGGTTTGAATCGTTGGGCCGCGCGCTCGACCTGCAACCGGGGGTCTGGAAGTACTTTGGGTTCTCGAGCGAAGACGCTTGGGGCGTCAGGACTGTCCAATACCGCATCATTGACTGAGCCACTGCCTCAAAGCCCGGGCAACCTCACTTGCCTTGATATTCTGAGCATACGTCAGATGGGGCAGACGGGCGCTCGGTTGACCGCTCACAGCCCAGCTCAGCCACCGGGCAGCAGATTGCCAAAGATAACGCTAGAGATCATAGTCTCAGGCGATATCAAGCGTCAGATCAGCCCGGCCGAGGCCAGTCAATTCCTTATCCAGAGGCCAACATTGGCCGAGCATGCCTGCCGCCAAAACGGTGTTGGCCGGTTTGGCCAAAAGATCACCGGCTGTCGGCTTCCTCACCTCTTAGAGCACCTGAGCATCGACCTTTTGGTCGAACGCTGCGCCTGCCAGATAGCGGGCAATACCAGCTATCGCAACGTCGGCCAAGGCGCCGGCGGCAATCAGGGCCACAAGTCCGCACACATCCTGCTAAGGGCGCTTGGGGCCAGCTATGACGAGATGGTCAAGGCGGTCTTGGATGCCCGCTTACTGGTTTTGCAAATACTTGCTAGTTCTGCATTTAACCGCTAAAATGATTGCGGTTTATGTTAAGCTTGTTTTTGCGAACAAATTGTCAATTAGATGTATCAAAAGTGCGTGAGGGTCTTGTTCTGACAAGCAGAGTGCGCGACGGTTAAACATAGTTCAAACGCAGCTGCTGTCTTGTCTCCAACGTTAGTGCCTTGTCGGTAACACGGTTGTGGGGTAGAGGTTTGAATTCGTTCGGTTTCAAGAAGAAACTGCTGCTGGCTACTTTTATGTCAGTTTTGGTATCTTCGGCTCTGATCGCGACAGCCTCATATGCATTCGGCGGGATGAATGGCTCATCTGAGAAGGTTCTTGGGGTCGGGCGCATTCAAAGCGACCCGCTCTCAACGCCAATTACCAGTGACGATAAATTCATCCTCGATTTCATGGACTCGACGGCGCAAACCGTCGGTACCTCGGTCTTGACTTCGCCCATTTCCCATCTGATCCCCGACGCGACGGCCTCAGCCGAGGACTCAACAGGGTCCACGTTTGAGGCCATGGCCACAGTGCCTCTGACATCCGAGGCGGCTGTCTCAGATATGTCGGCCTCGGCCACATCGGCTGCCGCTGCGGACACGGCCACGCCCACGTCGGCTGCCACGTCGGCCACGTCGGCTGCCGCCACGGCCACGGCCACCACAGACACGGCCTCGGCCACGCCAGCTGCAACCGCGCCAGCTGCGACCGCGCCAGCCACAACAACCTCAAATACGGCCCCACCAGCAGCCTCGGCCACCGACACCGCATCGGCTACCCCGCCCTCCTCCTCAACAAGCAGCTCGGGCACAGGCGCAAACTGGCTGACCGGATGGGCCTCGGCCTATGGGCTAGACAACGCCGGCCCGGTCACCTATTCAGGGCAGCCCTTGACTGAAGACTCAATGGGCGTGGCGGTCCCCGAATCCGAGAGCTATTTGGTGGGAAAGACGGTCGAGATCAAATATAACAACCAGGTCGTACAGGTCTTGATCAACGATACCGGCGGCTTTGGCAACCTCGGGCGCACGCTCGATCTGCAGCCGGGCGTCTGGAAGGCCTTTGGCTTTAGCGACGAATACTCCTGGGGCGTCCGTACCGTCCAGTACCGCATCATCGACTAGCCGGCCGCCCAGCAAATCGCTAAGCAAATCTACCGTGAGAATATTAAATCGCGCTGTGGCGGCATAATATCCTGAATATCACGGATATTGCTTGACAAAGCCTCGGTACAAGTAGCATATTTTTTTGATCTTACTCTGAGGACTTATGCGATCACACTTTTTTTGTGATAGTATCGTCGGATACATTTTTGGAGGCTGACATGACAGTTTCAGGGCTTGTTCAGTTCGACGATTGGGTAGACCTCTACGCCTCACGCGTCGAAACCATGCGTACCAGTGCCGTACGCGATCTCTTTGCGGCCGCCTCTCGGTCGGACATCATCTCGCTATCCGGAGGAATGCCAGACATCCGCTGCCTGCCTCTCGAAGAGGTCGGGCAGGTAGCCGCCGCCGCCATTGTCCAAGAAGGCGTGGCCGGCCTGCAATATGGCGACACCCAGGGGCGTGTGCAAACCAAAGAACTGGTTTGCGAGCTCATGAAAGACTGGGATATCGACGTTACTCCTGATGACCTGACGATCACCACAGGCGCCCAACAGGCCCTTGACCTCTTGGGCAAGACCTTCATCAACTCAGGCGACATCATCATCACCGAGGCCCCCACCTATCTGGGCGCGCTGCAGGCCTTCTCGGCCTACCAGCCCGATGTCCATGTCATTCCGATGGATGACGACGGCATGCGCATGGACCTTTTAGAAGAAGAGCTGAAGCGCATCGGCAAGCGCACCGCCAAATTCATCTACACGATCCCGACCTTCCATAACCCGGCCGGTGTGACCATGAGCCTCGAGCGGCGCATCCGCCTGGTCGAGCTGGCCAAAGAATATGACACGATGATCATCGAGGACGACCCTTACGGCCGTCTGCGCTTTGACGGTGAGCCGTTGCCGACGCTCAGGTCGATGGACGACCGGGTCGTCTATCTGGGCACCATCTCTAAGGTCTTTGCACCGGGGCTGCGCACCGGGTGGGTCATTGCACCCTTGCCCATCAGGCAGAAGATCAACATGGTCAAGCAAGGCTCGGACCTTTGTGGCTCAGCCCTCAACCAGGTCATCTGCGAGCATTATTTTGCCAGTATGCCCTGGCGCGAGATCCTCGACGGCGTCTGCGTCAAGTACCGCGAGCGCCGCGACGCCATGCTTTCGGCCTTAGAGGAGTTCTTTCCCGCCGAGGCCAGCTGGACGCGCCCACAGGGCGGGTTCTTCGTCTGGGTCACCCTGCCTGAGTACCTCGACACTCCGCAGATGCTCTCGGCAGCGCTCGAAAAAGGCGTGACCTTTGTTCCGGGCGACGGCTGCTACCCCGGTGGCAGCGGCATGGGCAAGAACTGCATGCGCATCGCCTTCTGCTACGAAGAGCCAGAGATGCTGCGCGAGGCCATCCGCCGCTTGGCCACGGTCATCGACGAGCGCCTGGCACTCTACCGGGCATTTATCCAAGCAGGGGCTTTAAAGGCCTAATTGCAAATGCCGCCGCGCGCTGGCAGAGGCCGGCCGACGCAGGCGTATCCCGAGCAAAGGGAGGAAACTCGGATGTCCTATAAAGTTGCGGTTCTGATGGGCGGGATCTCGTTTGAGCGCGATTTCTCATTAGCCAGCGGCCGCCATGTCTTGAACACGCTTGAAGCTGCCGGACACACAGTCCTGCCCCTCGATACGGCCAGCAGCCTGGTCGGCACCCTGCGGAGCCAAAAACCCGATGTCGCCTACATCGCCTTGCACGGCGGGCACGGCGAAGACGGCACCATCCAGGCCCTGCTCGAGTACCTGGGCATTCCTTATGTTGGCTCGCGCTCAGGCGTCTGTCGTTCGGCTTGGGATAAGAGCATGCTGCCGACGGTGGTCTGCGGCTATCGCCGAGCCTTGGGCAGCAAGAGCACGGCAACCTGGCCGCGCGCCATCAGCCTCTCGGCCTATGCGATCCGGGACCTTGGTGCGGCCGGCGCGCTCGACTTGGTCGTCCAACGTTTTCCCAAAGGTTATCCGCTGGCGGTCTTGCCGGCGTCCGGAGGCTCCGCCATGGGGGTCAGCAAGGTCAGCTCGGCCGACGGCCTGGCAGCGGCTATCCTCGAGGCGCTCTCTTTCGACGACGAAGTGATGATCGAGGAGTGGGTAGACGGTGTTGAGCTGGCTGTCTGCATCCTCGGCCAGGGCGAAGGGGCGCGTGCCTTGCCGCCCATCGAAGTCGTCGCCAAAGGCAGCTTTTTTGATACCGAAGCGCGCATCCATGCCGATCTGGCCGAGTACCGGGTGCCCGTGCGCGCCCAGTCTTTGAGCGACGACAGCGAACAGGCTGCGCAGGCGCTGGAGTGCGCTATCGATGCGGCCCTTGAGGTGCATCGCGCCTTTGGCTGCCGCGACCTCTCGCGCGTCGATCTGATCTGGGACAAAAAGGCCGAGGCGGCCAAGGTCTTAGAGATCAACGTCTCGCCCGGAATGGCCGAGAAGTCGCTTTTTCCTCTGGCCAGCGAGGCTGCCGGTATCGGCTTTTCGACCATGCTGAACGACCTTTTAGACGCCGCAGTCGCGCGTCAGAATTGAACCCGAAAGCCTAAGTATGGCCAATGGCTAAGAAGGTATCAAAGACCAGGGCACGTAAAAGAAACGAGCGGCGGGCGGTACGCAAATCTGAGACTACCTTGAGCGGGATGCCGGGTGGGGCAAACAACAGTGCCTTCGACGCCGACCCGCTAGGACGGCTTTCTAAGCTGGCACCTTCTGATCAAGGGTTCATCGGCAGTGTGACGATGTGGTGCTATGTGGCCACGACCGTCATCTTTCTGCTCTTGATTGCCAACGGGGTGTTCGGCCGCTTTTTTGGGTACACCGGCGATCTGGCCTTTCCGACCTCGGTGGCTGACTTTGCCCTGCCTTCAGGCTCGCTGACGCTCGTGGGGCTCTATATCATCGTGCCCATTGTCTCGGCGGTCTGCGGTCTTTTAGTCGGCCTCGAAGACAGGCTTCAGCCCCGCAAATGGGACTACCTGTTTTTGACATTTGTCTTGAATGTCATCTACTGGGTGGCCACCGACGAAGCAATCTTCTCGAGCGCCTCAGACGGCAGCCAAGCGCTGCTTTCATCCCTCTTTCTTTTACTCGTGATCTGCCTGGTCTTTGCGGTCCTGCCAGCTGTCGCAACCATCGTGATCTCGAGCATCATCGCAAACACTCTGAAGAGCTCAAATCGCCGTCGCCGCTAAACAGGCGCTGCCGCTAAAACACACGTCATCCGCAAAAACAAACGCCCGCTGTAAAGCGGACGTTTGTTTTATAGTACGTTGTGCCTGCCGTGCGCCGTGCCGTCGCCGTTAAGCGACCTCGTCTTCGCCCACATCAAACTGCGAGTTATAGAGGGTGGCGTAGTAGCCGCCTTGCTTGAGCAGCTGCTCATGCGAGCCTTGCTCGACGATGTCGCCTTCATCGATGACCAGGATGTGGTCGGCATTCTTGATCGTCGAGAGCCGATGGGCGATGATAAAGCTCGTGCGCCCGACCATCAGGTTGTCCATGGCCTTTTGTATCAAGAGTTCGGTGCGCGTGTCAATCGACGACGTAGCCTCGTCCAAGATCAAGATCTGGGGGTCGTGCAGGACCGCGCGGGCAATCGTCAGCAGCTGCTTTTGGCCTTGCGAGATATTGCTTGTCTCTTCGTCTAAGACCATCTGGTAGCTGTCCGGCAAGGTGCGGATGAAGTGGTCGGCCTGGGCGACCTGGGCCGCATGGCGCACCTCTTCGTCTGTTGCATCGAGCTTGCCATAGCGGATATTGTCGGCGATTGTGCCATTGAAAAGCCAGGTGTCTTGCAGCACCATGCCAAAGATCGAGCGCAGGTCGTTGCGCTTGAAGTTGCGGATATCGTGCCCATCGACCGTGATCGCGCCCGAATCGACGTCATAGAAGCGCATCATCAGCTTGACCAACGTGGTCTTGCCAGCGCCCGTCTTACCGACAATGGCGATCTTCTGGCCCGGCTCAACGCAAGTGCTAAAGTCATGGATGATCGGCTTTTCGGGGTCATAGCCAAAGTGCACATGCTCAAAGCACATGCCGCCGCTGACTTCATCTAGGCCGACTGCTTCGTCGTCTGAGACCTCGGGCACCAGCTCTTCTTCATCGAGGAAGTTAAAGATCCGCTCGGCGCCGGCCAAGGTCTGCTGCATGACGTTAGAGATCTGCGAGAGCGAGATGATCGGCTGTTGGAAGTTACGCGTGTACTGGATAAAAGCCTGGATATCGCCGACCGTGATGCGGCCGTTGATGGCCAGATAGGCGCCCACGATGCAGACGGCCACATAGCCGAGGTTGCCGATGATGTTCATGATCGGCATCATCAGGCCGGATAAGAAGTTTGCCCTCCAGGCCGAGTTGTAGAGGCTCGAGTTGCTCTCGTTGAACTGCTCAGAGGCCCGCTCTTCGGCGTTGAAGGCCTTGACGATCGTGTGCGCCCCGTAATTCTCCTCAACCAGGCCGTTTACTTCTCCCAAGAATTTTTGTTGGTTGATAAAGTGCTTTTGCGAGTGCGAGACGATGAAGATGACCACGCCGATCGAGATGGGCAGCGTGACGATGGCGATCAGGGTCATGACCCAGCTGATCGTGAGCATCATGACGAGGATACCGATGAGCGTGGCTGCCGAGGTAATGACCTGTGTGACGCTTTGCGAGAGGTTCTGTTGGATGGCGTCGACATCATTGGTGATATGGCTCATAACGTCACCGGTGGCCACCTTGTCATAGTAGGCCAGGGGCAGGCGGCTGATTTTTTCGTCGATGTTCTTGCGCAGGCTAAATGAGATGTTGTTGGCCACGCTGGCCATGATAAAGCCCTGGACGAACTGAAAGACCGCACTGATGGCATAGAGGCCGAGCAAGAAGAGCAGGGTATTGGCGATAGAGTTGAAGTCCGGCCCTGACCCGGTGCCCGAGATCTGGGCGACGATACCGGTAAACAAGGTGGTCGTGGCCGTGCCCAAGATCTTGGGGCCGACGATCGAGAAGACCGTAGAGAGGACGGCAAAGATCATTACGATGACGATGGCGATCTTGTAGTTTCCGAGGTAATGCAGAAGCTTTTTTAAGGTGCCCTTGAAGTCTTTGGGCTTTTCGACAGGTGCGCCCATCCGGTGGCCGCCGCCGCCAAAGCCGCCCCGTCGCGGCCGACGGTTGGCTGCGGCGAAAGGCTTGGGGCCTGAGCCCGCTGGCCGACGTGAGCTTGACGGGCTGGTCTCAGAACCTGTCGACTCGGGCTCGGACTGCGTGTCTGGTTGCGGAGTGGTCTCAGCCATTACTCCTCACCCCCTAAATCCAGCTCGGTCAACTGGGATGAAGCGATCTCTTGATAGGTCGGACAGCTCTTGATTAGCTCGGCATGGGTGCCTTGGCCGACCACACACCCATCTTCGATGACGTAGATGCGATCGGCGTCCATGATGGTACCCACGCGCTGGGCGACTATCAAGATGGTGGCTCCTTCGGTATAGCCGGGCAGGGCTTTTCTGAGGGCGGCGTCGGTCTTGAAGTCGAGCGCCGAAAAACTGTCGTCAAAGAGGTAGATATCGGGCTTGATGGCCAAGGCCCGGGCAATGGCCAAGCGCTGCCGTTGCCCGCCCGAGACATTCGTGCCACCCTGCGAGATCTCGGTGTCCAAGCCGTCCTCTTGTTCGCTGATGAACTCTTTGGCCTGCGAGACCGCCGCGATGCGCTCGAGGTCCTCGGGCGGCAGGTACTCGTCTGGCACGCCATAGGCCATGTTGGTCTCGATCGTGCCGGTCATCAGCTGGCTTTGCTGGGGCACATAGCCGATGCTCCGGCGCAGCTCAGACTGCGCGAGCTCGCGAACGTCAACGCCCGAGACCTCGACCGAGCCCGACGTGACGTCATAAAAGCGGGGTATGAGGTTCAAGATCGACGACTTGCCTGATCCCGTGGGGCCGATAAAGGCGACGGTCTGCCCTGGTTGGATGTCAAGATTGATACGCCACAAGGCCTCGGTCTCGGCGCCTTCAAATTGGAAGCTGACATCGTTGAAGCGGATATGGCCTCTTTGCGCAGCATCGATATGCTTGGGCTCGACCGGGTCGACGATCGTCGGCACGGTGTCTAAGACCTCAGAGATACGCCCGGCACTGACTTGCGCACGCGGGATAAAGACGAACATCATGGCGATGAACATAAAGCTCATCAGGACCTGCATGACGTATTGCATAAAGGCCATCATATCGCCGACCTGCATCGTCGAGGCCGCGACCTGATGGGCGCCGACCCAGATGATGAGGATGGTCAGGCCGTTCATCAAAAGCATGATAATCGGCATCATAAAGACCATGGCGCGGTTGACAAAGAGGTTTGTGCGCATCAGGTTGGTATTCGCGACCGCAAAGCGCTCTTGCTCTTGTTGATCGCGGGAGAAGGCCCTGATGACCATCATGCCGGTCAGGGTCTCGCGCGCCACCAGGTTCAGGCGGTCGATCAATTTTTGCAGGAGCCTGAACTTGGGCAAAACGGTGACCATCAGGATTATCGAAATACAGATCATCACGACGACCGCCAGTGCGATGATCCAGCTCATCGAGACCGATTTGCTGAGCGCCATAATAACAGCGCCGACACCCATGATCGGCGCATAGCAGATCATCCTGATGCCGAGGCTTAAGAACATCTGCATGACAGTCACATCGTTGGTCGTACGCGTGATCAGCGAGGCGGTAGAAAAGCGGTTGAGCTCGGTGTGCGAGAAGCTCGAGACCTTGCTGAAGATCGACGATCTAAGGTTACGGGCGACCCCGGCCCCGACGCGGGTTGAGATAAAGCCGACGCAGACCGTCGCAATACCCGAGATCACGGTGACCAACAGCATCAACAGCCCGATGCGCACGATGTAGGCGATCTCGATAGAAGACATATTAGTGCCCAGCTCTTGGTAAAAGGCAGCGGTCAACATCGTGGCGCTCTGCGTGCGCATGGCCGGGTCGATCGTGGCAGCCTGGTCGCGGGCGTCGCTGAACCAATTGCTAGGCAACAAGGCCAGCACGGGCTGGAGCTGGTAGATCTTACTGAGGTCGAGGCTTTGGATGTCGGTGCTGGTGCTGTCGCTAGAGCCAGAGTCTGAGCTGCCCAGGCCGCTGATGTCGAGGTTTGGCATGTCGGTCGAATCTGTGCCGGGCAGCTGGCCGCCATTGGCGGCTAGCTGTTGCTGGTAGATCTGCTCGGCCATATAGTCTAAATCTACGCCAGGCGGCAGTGGCTGCCCGCTGTCCCGCAGCTGCTGCACGATGGCGGCGACCGCCTGGGTATGGATCTGGTCCTCGATCACCCCTTGCAGCGATCCGTCGTCTGAGGCGCTCTGGAGGTGCCTAAAAAAGTTCAGCATCGTCCAGGTGGTGGTGCCAAAGATATCGTCAAGCTGAGCGCGCGTAGCGGCGTCGACATCTGAGTTCATGACATAGATGGTCATGTTGGCTGATTCGGGGTAGGTATCTGAATAAGGCTTGCCTTTACTGTCCGTGTCCGAGCCGGTGACCTGCGTATAGCTATCCTCTACCACCTGCTTTTGGGCGTCGCTCATAAAGCTCGTGGTAAAGGTGTACGCATCGGACGAGAAGGCCGTTGGGGCGGCCTCTTCGATGCCGCCTTGCTGAATACCCACATTGACGATGTCGCTCATCAGGTTGGGCAGGTTGAGGTCACAGATGGCCTGGATAAAGAGTAGAACAATCGCCAACAAAACGGCACCTGCAAAGGGCTTGAGAAAGCGCTTTAATTTAAGCACGTAAAACTCCCTGCATCCACTTGGTTGTCTGTTTGCCGCAAAAACCGAGCCGAAAACCCTGAAAACCCCTGAAAAAACCCTCAAAGGGACCGAACACCCTTAGCCCTTGTCATTCTACACTTCAGGTCGCCTATAGCAGTGGGCAAGCAGACACAAGCTCATGAATAAAATATAACCTGACGTATAATACTACTTTGAACTGTAAGCGTCTCAACAATTGCGAGGAAGTTGATGCCCCGTATAGATTTCTCGCCGCCAGATATCACCGAAGACGATATAGCTGCCGTGGTCAGTGTCTTAAAAAGCCACTGGATCACCACCTCGACAGCCACAAAGGCTTTTGAGCAGAATCTGGCCGCTTGGTGCAAGACCCCGCACGTCGCCTGCCTGAACTCGGCCACCGCCGCCTTAGAATGCGCCTTGCGTGTTTTGGGCATCGGGCCAGGTGACGAGGTGGTCACCAGCGCCTATACGTATACGGCCTCGGCCAGCGTGATCGTGCACGTGGGCGCGCGTCCGGTGCTCGTTGATGTGGCACCCGGCTCTTACCACCTCGACCCCAATGCCCTGATGGCCGCCGTCGGCCCGCGCACGCGTGCCGTGATCAGCGTGGATATTGCCGGCCTGATGTGCGACTACGAGCGTATCTTTGCCGTCTTGCGCCAATCGTATGCGGCGCTGCAGGGCGGCGCGGCAGCCGGTGGCGCGGCGGCCGGTGGCAGCATGGCCGAGCGGCTGGCGCGCGAGCTGGGGCGGATACCGGTGATTGCCGATGCCGCGCATTCATTTGGCGCCACCTATCACGGCCAGCCCAGCGGGTCGCTGGCCGACCTCTCGGCCTTCAGCTTTCACGCTGTCAAGAACC
>WRFC01000010.1 GCA_009779015.1 Coriobacteriia bacterium
AGGTTTTCAAACAGCCGTTTGTAGTATCATATTGCGCTACATATCCAGGCCAGAACAAGAGAGGTAAACGGTATGAGCGAGACCAAGGCCGGCCGCAAGATCAAAGAGCTGCGCGAGAACCTGCTGCTCAGCCAAGAAGAGCTGGCCGAGCGCAGCGGCGCCGATCTGGCGGTCATCCAAGAGATCGAGGCCGGCCAGATCACCCCCTCGCTGGCCCCGCTGATCCGCATCACCCGTGCCCTGGGCGTCCGCCTCGGCACCCTGCTCGACGACGACGAGAACCTCGGCCCCGCCCTCGTGCGCGCCTCGGACTATCAAGAATCCACCCGCCTGCAAGCCCTCGAGACCCGCTCTAGCGCTGGCGGGCTGGTCTTCAACGCCCTGGCCGAAGGCAAGGCCTCGCGCCACATGGAGCCCTTCTTCATCACCCTGACGCCGACCGACGGCAGCGACCACGTGCTCTCGGCGCACGAGGGCGAAGAATGGCTGTTTGCCCTCGAAGGCCCGCTCGAGATCGAGTACGGCAAAGACATCTACGTGCTTCAGCCGGGCGACTCGATCTATTACGACTCCATCGTCCCGCACCAGGTCCGCTCGCATAATGGCGCCTCGGCCCACTTTGTGGCCTGTGTCTACACACCGGCCTAAAGGCGGCGGCCAAAATGCCAGATAAAAATCGGGAGAAGACCGGCGCCCCCGCAGCCAGTGCGGGCGGGGCGGCCGATACTGGTGCAAGCGGCAGCGCCACCGCAGCCAGCGCCCGCGTAGCCAGCGCCCCTGCAGCCGGCGCCCGCGAGCTGCATACCGAGCTGACGGTCAGCCAATACTTTCGTCGGCAGGTGGCGGCCGGCCCCGACCAGGAGTTCATCGTCTACCACGACCGCAGCCTGCGTTGGACGTACCGCGAGTTTGACCAACGCACCGACAACCTGGCCAAAGGGCTGCTGGCGATCGGTATGAGGCCGGGCGACCACCTGGGCGTCTGGGCGCGCAATGTGCCGGACTGGCTGACCCTGATGTTTGCCACCGCCAAGGTCGGCGTAGTGCTGGTGACCATGAACCCGGCCTATAAGAGCCACGAGCTGGACTACGTCTTAAAGCAGTCCGACATGACAACGCTCTGCGTCATCGATGCCTGGCGCGACGTCGACTACATCGGCATCATCCGCGAGCTCGTGCCCGAGGCCAAGGCGCACCAACGCGGCCACCTGGTGTCGCGCGAGTACCCGTTCTTAAAAAACCTCATCTTCTTGGGGCCAGAAAAGCATCGGGGCTTTTACTCGGTGCCCGAGCTGATCCTCTTGGGCTCGCACTTAGACGATACGCAGCTCAAAGAGGCCGAGGCCGGCCTAAAAAACACCGACCCCATCAACATGCAATACACCAGCGGCACCACCGGCTTTCCCAAAGGCGTCTTGCTCTCGCACCGCAACATCCTAAACAACGGCTTTTACATCGGCGAAGGCGAGCGCTTGGGTGCGGCGGACCGCGTTTGTCTCCCCGTGCCTTTTTATCACTGCTTTGGCTGCGTGCTGGGTATCATGGCGATACTGACGCACCATTCAACGGCCGTCGTGATCGAAGAGTACGATGCCCTGCAGGTCTTGCAGGCGGTGGACGGCGAGCGCGCCACGGCCCTCTACGGCGTGCCCACGATGTTCATCGGCGAGCTTGCCCACCCGCGTTTTGGCGAGTTTGACCTGAGCAGCCTGCGTACCGGCATCATCGCCGGCGCCGGGGCCCCGCCCGAGGTGATCAGGCAGTGCGTCGATCTGATGAACATGGCCGAGATGATCAATTGCTACGGCCTGACCGAGGCCTCGCCGGTCTTTTTGCAGACCTCGTGGGACGACAGCATGGACCACCGCATGCACACCGTGGGGCGGCCGCACGGCGTCGTCGATGTGAAGATCCAGGACCCGGCCGACGGCCACCTTTGCACGGCCGGCGAGATCGGGGAGATCTGCTGTCGCGGCTACAATGTCATGATGGGTTACTACAAGATGCCCGAGGCCACGGCCCAGGCCATCGACGTCGACGGCTACCTGCACTCCGGCGACCTGGGCAGCTTTGACGCCGACGGCTACTATAGTGTCACCGGGCGCATCAAAGACATGATTATCAGAGGGGGAGAAAACATCTACCCGCTGGAGGTCGAGAATTTTCTGCTTCAGGTCGCGGGCGTCTTGGACGCCCAGGTGGTGGGGGCGCCGGACGAGCGCCTGGGCGAGGTCGTGGTGGCCTTTGTCAAAGAGCGCGAGGGCTTTGAGCTGACCGAAGAGGGCATCCGGGACTCGGCCTTGAGGCAGATGGCGCGCTTTAAGGTGCCCAAGTATGTTTTCTTCGTCGATCAGTACCCCGAGACGGCGAGCAAGAAGATAATGAAGTATAAGCTGCGCGAGCGGGCAGTTGTGTTGATCAACGAGCGCGAGGCCGCCCAGCCGGGCGGGGCCGGGGCCGACACGATCGACGAGCTGATCTAAGAGCGGGCCCAGGAGCAAAGCTGGGGGCAAGTCAGGAAACGAAGCAAATAGCGAAGGGAGCACCACCAATGCCAGACAGCGTGCGTCAAAAGCGTGTTATCACGATCCAGGACATCTCATGCGTCGGCCGCTGTTCGTTGACGGTCGCCTTGCCCGTGCTCTCGGCCGCCGGCCTTGAGACGGCGATTCTCCCGACAGCCATCCTCTCGACGCATACGGGGGGCTTTGAGGGCTATACCTTCCGCGACCTGAGCGAGGACATCGAGCCGATCTGCCGCCATTGGAAGAGCCTTGGCCTCGGCACCGATGCGCTGTATACCGGCTATTTGGGCAGCGAGCAGCAGCAGGCCCAGATCTTGCAGGTCTTTGCCGACTTCAAAGGCCCCCAGACCCTGGTCTTCGTTGACCCGGCGATGGCCGACAACGGCGAGCTCTACCCGGCCTTTGACCTCAAGTTCGCCCGTGGCATGCGCGCTGTCGTGGCCGCCGCCGACCTCACCGCCCCCAATATCACCGAGGCCTGCCTGCTTTTAGGGCGCGATTACCCTGGCGACGATTATGACCAGGCCTTTGTTCAAGAGGTCTTGCGCGGGCTTTGCGAGCTGGGGCCGACGGCGGCGGTGCTGACGGGCGTGAGTTTTCAGCGCGGCTGTTTGGGGGCGGCTGCTTTTGAGGAGGCCAGCGGCGAGTTCAGCTATTACTTTACCGAGCAGATCGACGGTTATTACCATGGCACCGGCGATATCTATTCGAGCGTGCTTTTGGCTGCCGTGCTAAACGGCCAGCCTTTGGCTGCGGCCATCAGGACTGCCTGCGAGTTTACCGTAGGGGCGATCAGGCGGACCCATGCGGCGGGTACCGAGCCGCGTTATGGGGTGGATTTTGAGCACGAATTGGGGAATTTGATATCGATGCTGGGGCTTTGATGACTATGCCCGCGTCTGAGGCCCTTGTCAAGAAGACTTGGGAAAATGAAAATTTCTTAGGATCTGGGTAACAGAATTGATAGTTTTCAATGTTATTTGACTGACTGACGGTTCTTATTTTCAGGTACGAGAGTTATAATCTCAGCTATGGTTGACAGGGTGTCGACCGTTGTGGGAGAGGTACTAATGACGGGGCTGGTGCGAGCTTTTCGGGCGCGTTTCGGGAGTGGCGGCATTCTGATAACTTGCAGGATGCGGCTACCCATCTGCTTTTTGGCCATCTTCCTGGGCATCTTTATAGTTTCTCTTTTTTTTATCGTAAATACTCCTGATACCTCTGCCTATGCTGATCCGGCTGCCGGTTCAGAGGTTGCGGGCACACCTGACCAGCCTGGCCAGCCTGCTGCGGCCAGCTTGCCCGAGGCGGGCCAGGATGATGTTTTTGTGCTTGGCGATAGCAACCCGGCAAACGGCGATGGGGACGACCAAGGCGACCAGGGCGACCAGGGAGACGGCACTGTGACACCGCCGGATGGCCAAGGCGACCAGGGTGACCAGGGAGGCGGCGCTGTGACACCGCCGGATGGCCAGGGCGGCACGCCGAGCACGCCGGGCGGCCAGGACGACCAGGGCGACCAGGGCGGCGGCGCTGTGACACCGCCGGGCGACCAGGACGACCAGGGCGACCAGGGCGGCGGCGCTGTGACACCGCCGAGCGACCAGGACGACCAGGGCGGCGGCACCACGCCGAGCACGCCGGGCGGCCAGGACGACCAGGGCGGCGGCGGCACCACGCCGGGCGGCCAGGACGACCAGGGCGGCGGCACCACGCCGGGCGGCCAGGGCGGTACGACGCCAGACGACCAGGGCGGTGGCACCACCCCTGATGACCAAGGCGGCACCACCCCTGGCGACCAGGGCGGCACGACGCCGGACGACCAAGGCGGCACCACCCCTGGCGACCAGGGCGGCACGACGCCGGACGACCAGGGCGGCGGTACCACGCCGGACGACCAGGGCGGCACGACGCCTGGCGGCGGTGATAGCAGTAAAACCGATAATACCGATAGCAAGGGCAGCAACGACAGCCCGGCCACAGATAACAAGCCCCAAAATTCGGATATTGTCCCTGAAGATAACACTATCGTGCCGGACAATAGCAACGCGGCCCCAGACAGCGGCACCGGCGGCAGTCCGGCTGCCCCACGCAACACCACGTCCCGCAGCAATGCCACAGCCCAGGCCATCAGCCCAGCCGGTAGCACGTCAGGGTCTGAGGGCGAGGGCTCAGGCAATGCGGGCATCTCATCAACAGTCTCGGCACCGAGCCAGAAGGCCATGGCCATCAACGATTCATCCAGCCGTTATCCAGACGGCCTGATCGATCTTTTGCCCGGCGCGCGCCTGGGCAGCACATTCCAGCCGGTTGTCCTTGATGACGATTCAATCCTCGAGTTGATCGGCGGCTCTGATAGCGCTGCCGTCGTATCCAGCGTTGCCGCCGGCCTCGCCTTGGTCATGATCATCGGGTATATGGTTGCGCAGGGCCTGCCGGCGCTCCAGACAAAGTCCTCTAAGGGCCCGCACCCCAAGGGCCTCCGCCCATAAGGCCGGCGTGCCCATAAGGCCGCGTGCCATCGCTCTTCTCCACATGGGGTTTTTACGCCGAAGGCCGGGCGAGCTTAGATAATAGCGGCGGATTGCTTGCGCTTTACCGCCCCCTTGCTTTATAATCATTCGTCGCGCTATTTTGCGTTTATTTGCCATAGATATAGAAAAGGTCGGTTCAAATGGACATCATCCGCGCTCTTGAGCAGCAGCAAATCAGGCAGGGCCTTCCCGATTTTCGGGTAGGGGACCGTGTCAAGGTACATTATCGGATCATCGAGGGCAACAAAGAGCGCATCCAGGTATTCGAGGGCGACATCATCCGTCGTCATGGCGCCAGCAACCGTGAGACTTTTACGGTCCGCAAGCTCTCTAGCGGCATCGGGGTCGAGCGCACGTTTCCTGTCCATTCGCCCAAGATCGATAGTGTCGAGGTCATGCGGCACGGTGCTGTCCGCCGGGCAAAGCTCTACTACCTGCGTAATAAGATCGGAAAGGCTGCCCGCCTGCGTGAGAAAGGCTTCTAAGCCTGGCCCGGCAAATTCGGTAATCCGCCGAGTGCGAGAGGGGCCGTTAATGCTGAGCACGGCTTTTTCTCAGGCTTCAACGGCTCTGGTTTTTGGTACGAGGGAGGCTGTATCAATTCAGATCAACTGATAGCCCAGATTCGAGCTGCTACAAGTGAAGAACTTGGGCAGCTCGTTTTGCGTTATCAGGCCGACCCGCGCAAGGCTGTCCAAAAGGCCCTGGCCTCAGCGCTCAAGCGCTGCCAGGCGGCTGCCCAAGAGGCCGCCCGTCTTGAATCGCTCTATTTTCTTTTGGACAATGCCGCCTCTGGCGAGACTGTTGTCGGCCTCGACGAGGTCGGTCGGGGCGCCTTGGCCGGCCCGCTCCTCGTGGCCGCTGTCGTCCTCAAGCCGTCCCCCCGGATCGCGGGGCTCGATGACTCCAAGAAACTAAAGGCCTCGTTCCGCCAGGCCCTGGCCGTGCTGATCCGCGAGCAGGCCTTAGCCATCGGCTTTGGCCGCATCGAGGCCGCCGCGATCGACCACGACGGGATGTCGGCCAGCCTGCGCTCGGCCATGCTGGCGGCGCTGGACGACCTGGCCATCGAGCCGGACCACATCTTCATCGACGGCCGCCCACTCGGCCTTGGCCGGGGCGAGCAGTGCATCGTCCAGGGCGACTCGCGGGTGGCCAGCATCGCCGCCGCCTCGGTTGTGGCCAAGGTCCGGCGCGATGCCTGGATGCAAGAGGCGGACGCCCAATACCCCGGCTATGGGTTTGCCGCCAACAAAGGCTACGGGTCGGCCGAGCACATCGCGGCCATCGGCCAGCTGGGCCTCTGCCCCATCCACCGCCGCAGCTTTACGCAGGCGTTTACCCAGGAGCGGCTTTTCTGAGTCAGGGGCGGGGCGGGGCTGGGCTTGGGGCTGCTGCTTGGCCAGGCTTTGGGTGTGTTGATGGATCGCCCAAAACCCCGTTCATCGAGCTTTCAGAGATCACTCCATTTATCTTCATATCCCCTTCTGATAATAGTTGGACTTGAGAAGAAGGGGAGCTAGAACAATGGAAAACAGTACCGACACGACTGTCCAATCGCCCGACCAGGCAGCCGCAGAAGAATGGCAGGCCGCCAAAGGCAAAAGCCGGCCCGCATCGATGAAGGGCACAGAGCGCCGAGAGCTGGGCAACAAGGGCGAGGGCTTTGCCTGCAGCTTTCTAGAGCATGCCGGCGTAAAGGTGCTTGAGCGCAACTGGCACTGCCAGGCCGGTGAGGCCGACATCATCGCCCTCGAGGATGACGAGCTGGTCTTTATCGAGGTCAAGACGCGGTCCTCGTTGGACAAGGGGTTTCCCGAGGATTCTGTGACCCGCAAGAAGCGCCAGCGCTACGAGTTGATCGCGGCCTACTATCTGAGCGATTACGAAGGCCCGTCGCGCCGCATCCGCTTTGATGTCATCGCCATTCTTGTGACCGGCGAGAACCAGGCCTTCTTAAAGCACCATCGCGACGCCTTTGCCCACGGGGAGTGACCACAGTGGCAAGCGATCAGGCATTGTGCCGGCCGGCCTTGGCCGGCCGGCCAGCCCCGGGCAGAAGGCCATCATGAGCAAGCGTGAAGAGTCGGTCGGCTTTGTGCACACGGCCACGATCTCGGGGGTCGAGGCCTTGCCCGTGACGGTCGAGGTCAGCGTGGGCAGCGGGCTTCCGGGCATCCATATCATCGGGCTGCCCGATACTGCGGTGCGTGAGGCCACCCGGAGGGTGCGCCAGGCGCTCAAGGCCTCGGGCTACAGCATGAAGAACGCCTACATCGTGGTCAATCTGGCGCCTTCTGACCTGCGCAAGGTCGGCTCGGGCTTTGACCTGCCCATCTCGCTGGCCTACCTTTTGGCCACCGGGCAGATCGACCCCCAGATCATCGAGGATTTCATCTGTGTCGGTGAGCTCTCATTAGATGGCGCCGTCCGCCCTGTAAACGGGCTGCTGGCCTATGAGCGCCTCTCGCAAAGTGCAAAAAAAGGCCTGCTCAGCGCACCTGTCGAGAGAAGCGGCTGCTTAGCTGCAGCCGCTGGCGGCCAGCCAGACCGGCCGGCCAGCCTGACCGCCCGCCCGCCCGCTGTCCGCCACTACTGCCTGGCACACTTGAAGGACCTCCAGACCGGCGAGCTCAGCCTGCCCCGCCAGGTCGAGCCCGAGCTCCCACCGGCCACGGTCGACTTCGCGGACATTGCGGGCTCTGAGACCACCAAGCGGGCGCTCCAGATCGCGGCCGCCGGGAGCCATGGCGTCTTGATGGTCGGGCCGCCCGGTGCCGGCAAGTCGATGCTGGCCTCACGCTTGCCCGGGATCTTGCCTCAATTGAGCTACCAAGAAAGCCTCGAGAGTGCTCTTATCCACTCGGTCGCTGGCCTGCCGTTCGACCAGATACTGGCCGGGCAACGGCCGTTCAGGGCGCCTCATCATGGCGCTACCAAGGCCGGCCTGGTCGGCGGCGGCCAGCCCTTGCGGCCGGGCGAGATCTCGCTTGCGCATAACGGTGTCCTGTTCTTAGACGAGCTGCCCGAGTTCTCGGCCTCGGTGCTGCAGCTCTTGCGCCAGCCCATCGAGCAGGGCAGCATCAGCCTGGCCAGGGCCCTGGGCACGGTCGTCTTTCCGGCGCGCTTTATGCTCGTGGCCGCGGCCAACCCCTGCCCCTGCGGCTATCTGGGCGACCCGGTGCACAGCTGCGATTGCTCGGAAAGCCAGGTCGCGCGCTACCAGGGCAAGATCGGCGGCCCGCTCTTGGACCGCATCAACCTGGTCGTCGATGTCGTCCGTTCGCCGACTTCTGAGGTCCTGGCCACCGGGCGGGGCACCTCGACCGCCTCTCTGCGCGCCGGGGTGATCGCGGCTCAGGCCTTTGCGGCAGCGCGTGCGCTGCCCGCCGACGACCCCGCGCAAGGCTCCGAGGCCAAGCTGCTCAGCTCTTGCGGCCTCTCGCCGACAAACCAGTCTTTTCTCGAGAAGATCGCGGACCACTACCAGCTTTCGGCGCGCGGCGTGATGTCGACGCTGGCGGTCGCCCGCACGATCGCCGACATCGAGGCTGCGGCCGAGGTCCAGCGCGAGCATCTCTTAGAGGCCATCAGCTACCGCGTTAAGGCCGGCTTATGAGCACCCCTGCCCAATTGCCGACCGACCTTGAGAAGGTCTACCCGGGTGTTGCGTTTGGCACCCTGGAGCGCGGCCAGGCCGGCTACCCCGATACCTTTGGGACAGAGAAAGGCCGCCCCGAGCGCCTGTATTACATCGGCGACCTCGATGCCCTCGAGGCGCCCGGGTTGGCCATCGTGGGCGCCCGCAAGGCCACAGAGTACGGTTTGAGCTGCACGCGGATGCTCGCCCGGCGGGCGGCCGAGCTTGGCTTTACCGTGGTCTCGGGCGGTGCCATCGGGTGCGACCAAGAGGCCCACCGCGGCGCCTTGGATGCCGGGGCGCGCACGATCGTCGTGCTCGGGTGCGGCGTCGATGTCGTTTATCCCGAGCGCGCCAAGCCCTTGTTTGACGATGTCTTGGCCAGGGGCGGGCTTTTGATCTCAGAATTCGCCTGGTCAACGCTGCCCAAGTCGTGGACATTCATCCGTCGCAACAGCCTCATTGCGGGCCTTGGCCTAGCCACTTTGATCATCGAGGCCGGCCTGCCCTCGGGCACCTTTTCGACTGCCGATGCCACGTTAGAGCAGGGTAAAGAGCTGCTGGCCGTCCCCGGCTCGATCTTCTCTAAGCAGTCCCGGGGCTCTAACCATCTGATTGCGCAGGGGGCGTACCCGGTCATTGATGCCGCCGCGCTAGAGTCGATACTCTTGGGTATCCGCGAAAGCCACGGCTTTGGGGCCCAAGGCCGGGCGGCGGGCGAAGAGGGCTGGGATGTCGTGCCCATCGACCCCCTGGGGCTAGGGCAAGAGATACTCAACCAGCTGAGGTCCGAGGCCAGGCGCCCCGAGGAGCTTTTGGCGGCGGTCGAAAAGACCATCACCCTAGAAGGCGGCATCGTCGAGGTGCTATGCTGTCTCTCGCACCTAGAGTTAGAGGGCCTGGTCAAGCGGATGCGCGATGGGCGTTTTGCCTATCATGCCAAGTGAGCGCCAGGTCAGCGCGCGAGACTTGAGGAGAAACCTTTGAGCGAAGACGTGGTCATAATCGGCGCCGGGTTGGCCGGGAGCGAGGCCGCTTGGCAGCTGGCCGAACGCGGCGTTGCTGTGAGGCTCTACGAGATGCGGCCACTGACCCAGACCCCGATCCATCGCACGGGCGATGCGGCTGAGCTGGTCTGCTCTAACTCGCTCAAAAGCTTAGAGCACAAGACGGCTTCGGGCTGCCTAAAGTACGAGCTGGCGGCCTTGGGGTCGCTGCTGCTCGAGCTGGCCTTGGCCGAGCAGGTGCCGGCCGGCAAGGCCTTGGCCGTTGACCGCCTGCGCTTTGCCCAGCGCGTCACCAAAAGGCTGAGCGAGCATCCGCGCATCCAACTGGTGCGCCAAGAGCTGAGCGGCCTGCAGGCCTTGGCTGCGCGCGATCTGCCGACGATCATTGCCACTGGCCCGCTCACCGCGCCGGCCCTAGAGGGCGAACTGTCCCGCTTTTTGGGCATCAAGCACCTGGCCTTCTTTGATGCCGCCGCCCCGATCGTCGAGTCCGAGACGCTGGACCGCAATCGCCTGTTTGCCCAGACCCGCTACGGTTTGGGCAGCGCCGACTATCTGAATGCCCCCCTGAACAAAGAAGAGTACGAGCGCTTTGTGGCCGCCTTGATTGCTGCGGAGCGCGTGATCAACCGGGATTTTGAGACCGAGGACCTTTTTCAGGCCTGTCAGCCGGTCGAAGAGGTCGCCCGCAAGGGGCTAGACACCCTGCGCTTTGGCGCGCTCAAACCGGTCGGCCTGATCGACCCGGCCAGCGGGCATCGCCCCTGGGCGGTCGTGCAGCTGCGGGCCGAGAGCCGGGCGCATACGGCCTATAACCTGGTCGGGTTTCAGACCAACCTGAAGTTCAGCGAGCAAGAGCGGGTCTTGAGGATGATACCCGGGCTCGAAGAGGCGGAGTTCTCGCGTTTTGGCGTGATGCACCGCAACACCTATATCGATGCCCCCCGTCTGCTCGACCGGGACCTCTCGCTACGTACGCACCCCAACCTCTTTTTTGCCGGCCAGGTCTGCGGTACCGAAGGCTATTGTGAGGCCATCGCCTCGGGTGCCTTAGCCGCCTTGGGGGCCTACGCGCGCCTGCGTGGCCGGCCGGCGCCCAAGCTGCCGCCCGAGAGCAGCTTTGGGGCGTTGATCGACTACGCCTGCAGCGCTGAGACCGCTGACTATCAGCCGATGCATGTTAATTTTGGCATCATGCAGGCCTTGGACAAGCCGATCCGCAAAAAAGACGAACGCTATCGGGCGTACTCGGCACGCGCCCAAAGTGCCATCGACGGCTTTCTTAGAGAGCGCGCAGACCTCGGTTTTCTCCCCCGCTTGCCTACGGGCTTTTTATTGGAGTGACCGCCATGGATGAGTTGATCAACGGCTTTATCGAGATGCTCGAGAAAGAGCGGCGGCTTTCTGCCCACACCTTGCGGGCATACCGGACCGACTTAGAGGCCTTTGCCGCTTGGTGCACGCGCCGGGGCCTGGGGCCAGACGACATCGGCCAACGGAATATGCGGGCCTTTTTGAAAGAAATGCATGCCGCCGCTTATTCGCGGCGCACGATCAACCGGCGGCTTTCGGCCGTTAAGGGCTTTTTTGCCTGGCTGGCCGAGCACGGCCAGATTGCCGGCAACACCCTTGGCACGGTGTCGGGGCCAAAGCAAGAAAGGCGCCTGCCCCGGCTTTTGAACAGCCAAGAGATCGAGCACCTGCTTTCGTTTGAGCACGGCAGCGGCCCGCTGGCGGCTCGTGACCGTGCCTTTCTAGAGCTGCTTTATGCCAGTGGCGCGCGCGTCTCAGAGCTGGCCGCGTTAAAGACCGCAGACGTCGATTTTGACCGGCATCAGGTGACGCTTTTTGGCAAAGGCTCTAAGCAGAGGATCGTCCCCCTCTATGATGCGGCGCTGGGGCTGGTCCGCGACTACCTAGAAGCTGCACGCCCGCAGTTGCTCGAGGCCGGTCTGAAGGGGGCGGCGGGTGCAGGGCCCGAAAGCCATCTTTTCTTGTCTGTCCGGGGGCGGCCGTTGTCGGCCGACTCGCTGCGCAAGGTATTCAAGAACAACCTGCGCCGGGCCGGCTTGGACAGCAGCCATGCCCCCCATGATGTGCGCCACAGCTTTGCCTCTGACCTGATCGAGGGGGGTGCCGACTTGCGCAGCGTCCAAGAGATGCTTGGGCACACGAGCCTTCAGACCACGCAGATCTATACGCATCTTTCGATCGGGCACTTAAAAGAGGCCCACCATAAGGCGCATCCCCGAGGCTGAGGCTGGGGCTGAGGCTGAGGCCGGGTCTGGGGCTGAGGCTGAGGTCGGGGCTGAGGCTGGGGCCCGATTTTTGTGCGTTGGCCGAATTCTTGACAGTGATTTAGCAATGCCAACAGTGTTTTTGGGCAGCTGTGCCCATAATAGTTATTAAGAAACGGGCCGAGATGCCAACCGACGACTTGCATTTCTAGCGGTGCTAAGCCAATTCTCTATCTGTAATATGCTTGAATATGCTTGCCGGTCTGAGCTCAGGGCCAAATGCTTTTTCTAACACAAGGGAGGACTATCATGGCTACAGAAGTAACGATCAACCCCGGTGTCTGCGGCTTTATCACTGATGTCGTGGCCAGCTCTGAGGACGACATGGAGGTCAAGATCAGCATAACCAGCGGCTGCGAGCCGGTCGAGCGGATGATCAAAGAGCTGGGCGACACCTACATCAGCCATGACGTCTGCCTTTTAAAGCCCGGGCAAGGCCCGATCTACGATTACGCCTCAAAAAGCTATCCGCCCCATTGCGCCTGCCCGATTCCGGCCGGTATCACTAAAGCCGTCGAGGCCGAATGCCACCTGGCCCTGCCCCGCGACTCTTACATCAACTTCAAGAAATAAAGGCCGGCAAAGGCCGCCGAATCGAATAGGGTAAGTTGAATAGCGGGCTTTTCTCTTGCCTTGGCAAGACAAGGCTTGGTGGTCATGCTATCATTAACGTTTGCGTTTTCGATCAGGTCTAAATCAGCCGACTTTTGGCCTTACACATATTGCAGTGTCCTGATCTAGCCGATGACAAGCTCATGCAGCGATGGGCTTTTTCTGAAAGGAATGAAGCATGGCAGTACCGAAAAGAAGAACCGGCCGCGCCGTCACACATGCCCGCCGGAGCGCCAACTCTAAGCTGACCGTGGCGCCCCGCTCTGTCTGCCCGCAGTGCGGCGCCACTAAGCTTCCGCACTATGTCTGCCCGAACTGTGGCTATTACAAAAACCGTGAGGTCATCGTCACCGAGTAAGCCTGGTCGTTGGCGCTTGTTCGGGTCAATTTGCGACAGATTGCAAAAAAGTACAGTTGGTTTGACGCCGACTGTACTTTTTCTATTCTAGATCAGCCCTGTCCAGGACCCCTGGATAAGGTTAAAATTAACAACTGGAACCATTAGAGCCAGCATGTCAAGAATAACTCACAGGCATTACATATCGCTGATTCATATAAAGGGGTGTTCATGCGAGTCGTTTTAGATGTTGAAGGCGGCGATCACGCCCCCGGCCCCTGCCTTGAGGGGGCCGAGCTGGCGTTGGCCCAAGACCCGGGCCTTGAGCTCGTGCTCGTCGGACTGCCCGAGCATGTCCAAGGCTTGGGGGCGGGCTTGGCCGAGCGCTATCCGGGGCGGGCTATCGGGCATGCGGCCACACAGGTCATCGGCATGGACGAGCATCCCGCCGAGGCCGTGCGCAACAAGCCCGACTCGTCGCTGGTCGTGTCGGCCAAGCTGGTCAAAGAGGGCGAGGCCGAGGGCTTTTTCTCGGCCGGCTCGTCGGGTGCCTGCATGGCTGCCGCGACCCTCTACACGGGGCGCATCAAAGGCGTTTCGCGTCCCGCCATCGCCGCTATCTTGCCGGGACGCAAAGGGCCGGTCGTATTGGCCGACGTCGGTGCCAATGCGGACGTCAACCCAGAGTACCTGCTGCAGTTCGCCTACATGACCAAGGCCTATGCCGAGGCCGTCTTAGGCATCACCGAGCCGCGGGTCGGCCTTGTGAACATCGGCGCAGAAGACACCAAGGGCTCGCAGCTGGCCAAAGAGGCCTATGCCTGCTTAAAGCAGGGCTTTGCGGGTTTTGCCGGCAATGCCGAGGGCCACGATATCTTGTCCGGGGCCTTTGACTGTGTTGTCACAGACGGCTTTACCGGCAATGTCATCTTAAAGACCATCGAAGGCGTCTCGACGCTCTTTTTTAGCGAGCTTAAAGAGATGCTCGGTGCCAACCTGCGCAGCAAACTGGCTGCCGCCCTGGCGATGCCCGGGCTGCGCGGCATCAAAGAGCGCTTTTCGGCCGAGGCGGTCGGGGGCGCGCCTTTGTTGGGCGTCCAAGGGAGCTGCCTGGTCGGGCACGGCTCGTCCAGCGCCCAGGCGATTGCCAACGGCATCGCCGCAACGGCAAAAGCAGCGCGGGCCGGCCTGCCCGCCCTTATAGCACAGGCAATCGAGCCATAAAGGGTGTGTGTTGAAATGCCAGACAATCCTGATCAAGGCCCCGC
>WRFC01000011.1 GCA_009779015.1 Coriobacteriia bacterium
CGCCGAAGCCAGGCCGCCGAACCCTCAGGTGTAAAAAAGCATACGGTTATACGAAGGCACCGGCCAGTAATCGTGGCCGACCAAGAGCTCGGCCGCATCGACGGCCTTGCGGATGCAGTCCATCGCCGGTATCACCTCGGCGCAGTAGGTCTGGGCCTTCTGAAGCGGGTCTTCAACCGCATTGGCCTGCTCGACGGCCGCCTCGAGCGTCTCGAGCCCGCTCGAGATCTGCCCGATGTAGTCATTCAAGGCCGCCAAGATCGACTCTTCGACCTTGGCCTTGATGCCGAGCTGCGCCTTTTGGATGGCGGCGGCGGCCAGCAGGTTGGAGTATTCGATGATGGCCGGCAGGTACTCGCGCCGCGCCAGGCGGATCGAGGTCTGGCCCTCGATGTTGATCCGTTTGGCGTAGTTGTCCAACTTCACCTGGTAGCGGCTCTCGACCTCGCTGCGCGAAAGGATGCTCATCTCTTCAAAGAGCGCAAAACTCTCTTCGCTGACCAGCTGGGGCAGGGCCTCGGGCGTGTTTTGCAGGTTCAAAAGGCCGCGCCGGGCCGCCTCTTCGGGCCATTCGTCACAATACCCGTCGCCGTTGAAGATGATGCGCTGGTGTAAGCCTAGGGCCTTTTTGATATACGCCCGCGCCGCCGCCTTGAAGTCAGCCTTGCCCTCGGTAGCATCGGCAAAGTCGGCCAAGGCCTTGGCCACGGCCGTGTTTAAGACCATATTGGCGTCCGAGAGGTTGATCTCTGAGCCCGGCATCCGAAACTCGAACTTGTTTCCGGTAAAAGCAAAGGGAGAAGTGCGGTTGCGGTCGGTATTGTCTTTGAAGATCGTCGGCAAAGTGCTCACGCCCAGATCCATGATGACGTTCTCGGCGGTCTGATGCGGCTTCGAGGCGATGATGTCTTGGACGACGGCCTCTAGCTCGTCTCCTAAAAAGACCGAGACGATGGCCGGCGGCGCCTCGTGCACGCCCAGGCGGTGGTCGTTGCCGGCCGTTGCGATACTCATCCGTAAAAGCCCCTGGTACTCGTCCACGGCCACCACTACGGCAGTCAAAAAGACCAAGAACTGGAGGTTGTCGGCCGGCGTCTTGCCCGGCTCTAAGAGGTTCACGTCGTCGGCGCAGAGGCTCCAGTTGTTATGCTTGCCCGAGCCGTTGATGCCGGCAAAGGGCTTCTCGTGCTGCAGGCAGACCAGCCCCTGGCGGGGGGCGAGCTTGCGCATCTGCTCCATGATCAAGAGGTTCGAGTCGATGGCCGCGTTGCTTTTCTCAAAGAGCGGCGTCAGCTCGTGCTGGCCGGGCGCGACCTCGTTGTGCTTGGTCTTGGCCGGGATGCCGAGGCGCCAGAGCTCGTCGTCCAGCTCTATCATAAAGCGGTTGACGTTCGGCCTGATCGCCCCAAAATAGTGCTGCTCGAGCTCTTGGCCTTTGCAGGGCACCGCCCCAAAGAGCGTGCGCCCCGTGAGGATCAGGTCGAGCCGCTGCTTGTAGTCCTCCTCCTTGATCAAAAAGTACTCTTGTTCGGCGCCGACCGTCGTAAAGACCATCTGCGGCTCTTGGCCAAAAAGGCCCAGGACCCGTTTGGCCTCGCGGCTGATGGCGTCCATCGAGCGTAAGAGCGGGGTCTTTTTATCCAGCGCCTCGCCCGTGTAGCTGACGAAGGCCGTGGGGATGCAGAGCACCTCGTCTTTGATAAAGGCGTTGGAGGTCGGGTCCCAAGCTGTGTAGCCGCGCCCCTCAAAGGTCGCGCGCAGCCCGCCCGAGGGAAAGCTCGAGGCGTCTGGCTCGCCCTTGATCAGCTCTTTGCCCGAAAAGGCCAAGAGCGTCGAGCCGTCCGGCTGAGGGTCGATAAAGCTGTCATGCTTTTCTGAGGTGATGCCCGTGAGCGGCTGGAACCAGTGTGTGTAGTGGGTCGCCCCCTTCTCGATCGCCCACTCCTTCATGGCGTGGGCCACGACATTGGCGATATCAGAATCGAGCGGCTGCCCCTGTTTGATGGTCTGCGCCAGCACCTTGTAAGTGGCCCGCGGCAGGCGGTCTTGCATGACCCGGTCGTTAAAGACCAGCTCGCCATAGATGGCTTCGATGTCAGACATGTGTGTTTTTATCCCTTTCATGACTTTCAGAAGTCAAAGTGTCTAAGTGTCTGAAAATTATCTCAATTGTGCTGATAATATATTACGACAAATCAGGCTTTGCCGAAAAAGGGATCGCTAAGGAGTGCTGACAATATGCCAGAAGAGGGGCACCAGACCATCGCCGTAATCGACGGCAACTCGCTCATGCACCGCGCCTTTCATGCCATCCAGACGCCGATGAGCGCTCCGGACGGGCGCCCGACCAACGCCATCTTCGGCTTTTTAAGCATGTTCTTCAAGCTTTACGACGATTTTCGGCCAGACGGCATCATCTGTGCCTTCGACCACGGCATCCCGGCCTTCCGCCTAGACGCCATCGAGCAGTACAAGGCCCAGCGCCCGCCCACCGACCCCGGCCTGAAAGCCCAGTTTCCGATGGTCAAAGAGCTGCTGGCCGCGCTGGCCGTGCCGGTCGTCGAGCTTGAGGGCTGGGAGGGCGACGACATCTTGGGCACCCTGGCCCGCCAGCTGGCCGAGCAGGCCGGCCCTAAGTCGCGCTGCCTTTTGGTGAGCGGTGACAAAGACGTCTTGCAGCTGGTCGACGAGCAGACCTCGGTGGTCAACACGCGCGTCGGGATGAGCGATGTGACCGTCTACGATGCGCCTGCGGTCTTGGCCAAATGGGGCGTCAGGCCGGCCCAGATGCCCGACTTCCTCGGCCTCATGGGCGACAGCTCAGACAACATCCCGGGCGTGCCGGGGGTCGGCGCCAAGAAGGCCCAGGCGCTGATAGAGCAGTTCGGCAGCCTTGACGCCGTGCTTGAGCACGCCGCCGAGGTCAAGGGCAAACTGGGGGAGAACCTCCGCGCAAACGCCGACCTGGCCCGGCTGAGCCGCCAAGCGGCGACGATCCGGACCGATCTGGAGTTGGATTGCGATCTCCGACAAGTCAGCTTTCCGGCCTATTCGGCCGTCGGCGTGGCCAAGGCCTTTCGCGAGCTGGCGCTGACCAGCCAATTGAAGAAGGCCTTGCAGCTGATCGGCACGACACCGTCGGCACTGCAGGCGGCAAGCGGGGCCGAGGGGGCGGGCGGGCAAGCAGCCGAGGGGCAGCTGGCCGAGGGGGCGGGGCTGTCTGGGCAGACGTCAATGGCCGGGCAGGCCGCGCTTCTCCAGGGCCTTTTGCGCTTTTCGGGGGCCGCTGCCCAAGAGCGCCTCGACGGGCTGTTGGCGGGGGGCGAGAGGCTAGGCGTCTGCCTGCGCAGTACGGCCGACGCGGGGCGGCTCTTCAGTGAGGACCAGCTCGAGCTGGTCGTGGCCGGCAGCCAGACGGCCCTCAGCTTTGGCGCGGCCGACGGTGCCAACGCTGTGCTGAGGCGCCTTTTAGAACGCGGCAACCTGGCCTGTTTTGAGCTCAAGCCGCTGCTTCAACAGCTCATACCGCCGGACAGCAGCATCGAGGCGCTGGCCGGCCTGGGCGAGGCCCAGGCAGCGGGGGCTTTTGACTGCCGTCTTGCGGCCTACCTGCTTGATTCGGGGCAAGTGCCGGCCGACATCGAGGCGCTGGCCGGCCTCTGCCTGCCGGGTCTGGCCAGCGACTTCAGTGACACCGCCCTGGCCGCCGCCGTCTTGGCCCTGGCCGCCGACCGCCTTCAGCAGCGCCTCAAAGACGAAGGCTCAGAGGACTGTTTCTGGCAGATCGAGATGCCCCTGGTGCGCGTCCTGGTGGCCATGGAGCGCTCGGGCGTGCGCATCGACACCGCTGTGCTGGCCGAGCAGGCCCGCGCGCTGGGGGCAGAGATCGAGGGGCTGAAGGCCGCTGCCATCCAGGCGGCCGGCCAGGACTTCAACCTCGACTCGCCCAAACAGCTCGGCGCAATCCTCTTCGAAGGCCTCAAGCTGCCGCCGCTGAAGAAAAAAAAGACCGGCTACTCGACCGATGCCTCGGTGCTCGAAGAGCTGCGCGCAATGCATCCGCTGCCCGGGCTGATGCTCGAATACCGCGAGCTGGCCAAGCTGAAAAGCACCTACCTCGATGCCCTGCCGCGCCTGGTGGCCGGTGACGGGCGTGTGCACACAAGCTTCAACCAGATGGTGACGGCCACCGGCCGGCTCTCTTCGACCGACCCGAACCTCCAGAACATACCCATCCGCAGCGAGCTGGGGCGGCATGTGCGCTTGGCCTTTGTGGCCGATGCCCAGGCCATCCAGGCCGAGCGCGCGGTCTTTCTCTCGGCCGACTACTCGCAGATCGAGCTGAGGCTACTTGCCCATCTTTCGGGGGATAAGGGCCTGATCGCGGCCTTCCAAGGCGGACAGGACTTTCATGCCGCCACGGCCGCCAACCTTTTTGGGCTGGCCGTCCAAGACGTCCCGCCCGAGCTGCGCTCGCGTGCCAAGGCCGTGAACTTCGGCATCGTCTATGGGCAGCAGGCCTACGGCCTCTCGCAGTCTTTAGGCATTGGCTTTGCCGACGCCCAAGAGATGATCGACCGCTACTTTGCGGCCTTTCCGCAAGTCCGCCGCTACCTCGACGAGACGGTCGCCTTGGCCCATACACAGGGCTGGGTGAGCACCCTCTTCGGGCGGCGCCGCTATATCCGCGAGCTCGGCTCATCCAATGCCAACACGCGCCACTTTGGTGAGCGCACGGCCATGAACCACCCGATGCAGGGCAGTGCGGCAGACATCATCAAGCTGGCCATGAACCAAGTCCAGGCCTACCTTGAAGACCAAGGGCTGCGCTCGCAGCTGATCCTTCAGGTGCATGACGAGTTAGACTTCAATGCCGCCGCCGACGAGGCCGACGCGCTCAAACGCGAGGTCAAGCGCATCATGGAAGGCGTGGTTGGGCTTCAGGTGCCCTTGATCGCCGAGGTCAGCGTGGGGCCGAACTGGGCGGTCGCCCACTGACCTGGCAACTGGCCGCAGATCGCGGGACGGTTTTTACGGGCCAGGCCGCAGGCTTTGGATTAATTGTTATACTAGGCAAACACATTTGTCCGTTTATTCTATTAAAAGGAGTTTTATGACCTGCCCGAACGCCTCTCACCAACATGGCCGCAAACCGCTTTTTTTCAAGCTGGCCTCCACAGTCCTAATCATCCTGGCCGTTTCGATGGGCCTTTTCTTATCCGCCTGCTCTGGTTCTGACGGGTCAGACAAGACGTCTGGCAACCCTTCGACCGGCACCGCTGCCGTCAGCCCAAAAACCATCAAGGTCGGCACCATGCCGACTGAAGACATGCTGCCCTACTGGGTGGCCGCCCAAGACGGCGTCTTTGCGGCCAACGGCCTAGACGTCCAGGTCATCACCTTTCAGTCGGCACAAGAGCTCTCAACGGCCCTGACGGCCAAAGAGATCGACATGGCCATGACCGATACGATGGTCTCGGCCAGCCTCGAGGCCGGCGGCACACCGGTCGACATCCTCTGGGTGACGCTTGGCCTGACGCCCGAGCAGGGCCGCTTTGGCATCCTCGTCAACCCCAGCAGCGGCATCACGTCGGTCGACCAGCTGGCCGGCCAGCCGATCGCCTTGAGCTCCAACACGATCCTCGAGTATGTGACCGACGGCATTTTGGGCGCCGCTGGCCTGAGCCCCGACCAGATCGTCACGACCGAGGTCAAAAAGGTCCCGGTGCGCTACGAGATGGTGGCTGCGGGCCAGGTTGCGGCCGCTGCCTTGCCGGCCTCACTGCTTTATATGGGCGAGAAGAACGGGCTGGTCGTGATTGCCGACGATACCCAGGGTGCCAACCTCTCGCAATCGGTGATGATCGCCCGCAGCGATTTTCTGGACAGCACTGATGCTGCTACGATGGACGCTTTGAAGACATCTTGGAACCAGGCCGTCGACCTGATTGCCGCCAACCCGGACAGCTATCGCGACCTCTTGGCCCAAAACGCCCAATTGCCGGACAGTATTGCCGGTGACTATCCGATCAGCGACTACCCCAAGGCCCAGCTGCCCAGCCAAGACACCATCGATGCCGTCTTGCAGTGGATGGATGCCAAAGGCTACCTGCAAAAGCCCGTCAGCTATAACGCCCAGACCGGGGCGCTCTCACTGGACTGAGCCCAGAGGGGGCTTGGGACAGACCAACGTTTTCAGCCGTAGATAGAGGGGGCTTGAAGGCGGATCATGGCAGCTGAAGGCAGCATACTAACTTTTCAAGGGCTGACGCTCGATTACACCTCGGCCGCCGGGTCGATCACGGCGCTTTCGGGTGTCGGTTTCGACCTCCAAAAGGGCGAGCCCCTGGTCTTGATCGGGCCTTCGGGCTGTGGCAAGACCTCGACCCTGCTCTTGGCGGCCGGCCTGCTCAAACCGACCTCGGGGTCGGTCATGGTGGACGGCGCGGCCATCACGCGGCCGCGTGAGGCAACGGCCTTGATCCTCCAAGAGTATGGCCTTTTACCGTGGAAGACGGTCTTTGAGAACGCCGCCCTGGGGCTGCGCATCCGCCGCCGGGCACGGGCCGAGATCAGCGAGCGGACGCTGGCCGCCCTGGCCGAGGTCGGTTTAGCGCAGTTTGCCAAAAACTACCCGGATGAGCTGTCGGGGGGCATGCGCCAGCGTCTGGCCCTGGCCCGGGCGCTGACTTTGGACGCCGACCTCTTGCTCATGGACGAGCCGCTCAGTGCACTCGACGCCATGCTCCGCGAAGGCATGCAAGACAACCTCTTAAAGCTCTGGCACGCCCGTGGCCATGCCCAGGTGCTGGTCACACACTCTGTCGAGGAGGCGGCCTTCTTGGGGCGGCGGATCGCGGTCTTTAGCGCGCGGCCTGGCCGTATCCAGGCCTGGGTCGATAACCCGGCGATGGGGGAGTTGGATTTCCGCTCTACGGCGGCCTACCAGGATTGCTGCCAAGAGCTGCGTGAGGCCTTGCGCAAGCAAAGCCAATACGAAGGCGTCAGCCAAGAAGAGGCCCTACATGCGTAGGCTGCTCGGCTATATCGGGGCCCTGGCCGCCATCCTGGTCTTCTGGGAACTGGCCGCCCTGCTGATCAATTCCCCAGCCTTGCCCACGCCGGTGGCCACGATCCCGCTGTTCGGCCAGTACGCCCTCAAGCTCGCCCCCGACTTTGCCATCAGCCTCTACCGCGTGGTGCTGGCCATGCTCATCGGCACGGCCCTGGCCATGCCCCTGGGGCTCGTGATCGGGCGCTCCGAGCGCCTGAACACCTTCTTTGCTCCCTTGCTCTATCTTTTATACCCGATTCCCAAGATCGTCTTCTTGCCCGTGCTGCTGATCTTGCTCGGGCTCGGGGACGCCCCCAAGGTGGTCCTGATCGCCCTCACGATCTTCTTTCAGGTGCTGGTCACAGTGCGTGACGCAGCGCGCACCGTGCCCGAGGCCGCGATCATCTCGATCCGCTCGCTGGGCGCGCATTCGTTTGACGTCTACCGCCACGTGGTCGTTCCGGCCTGCCTGCCCGAACTGATCACGGCCTTGCGCATCAGCTCTGGTACGGCCATCGCCATCCTCTTCTTTGCCGAGGCCATCGCCGGCTCCACCGGCCTGGGCTACTTTATCGTCGACTCCTGGGCGATGATCAACTATCCCCGGATGTTCGTCGGTATCATTGCCATGGCGGTCCTTGGCGTCTTGCTCTACGAATGCTTCGACCTCCTAGAAAGACGCCTTTTGCGCCAAAAAGCCCACTGAGCCCCAGCTCCGAGACCATCTCGCTATCCGCAAAAGTGTAAAATCTTAGTAGTTTTGTCCAAGCGAATAGACGGGGTGGGTCTGATTCCTATGCTGGGCTGTACGACAGAAAACGCATTAGAGATCCGTGGGCTTTGCAAGCCTGATGGGTCATCCGGCATCAAAGACTTGAGTTTCGATGTGCCAGCCGGATGTATAACCGGGCTTGTCGGGCCAAACGGCGCTGGTAAAACCACAATCATCAAGATGATCTTGAATATGGTGCTGTGCGACTCAGGGAGCATAAGGTTTTTTGGGCAGGATAAGGTCATCAGGCAGAATTCAGAGATCGGCGTGGTGCTAGATAAGCCGTTCTATAATGAGGATTGGAAGGTCAAAGATATTGAGAAAGGCCTACTGCCTTTCTATCCAGGTTGGGATTTTCTGGCGAGCAACATCTGGGCATGCCTGGTCTTAGGCGTCTTTATGGGGCTGGTGTATAACCTCATGCTGTTTTTTTATGATGAGAAAAACAATACCTATGTGCTTTACGCCTCACTGGGGTTAAGCCGGTCAAGCATAGTAGCTGGTAGGTTCTTCTCTACATTGGTGCTCCATATTATGTCTATTGTTTTTTGTCTGCCAATTTGCGCCTTGGGATATTTCGTTGCTGTTCTTGTGGGCTTCCAGTGGGGGCTAAGCTTTTCTCCACAAATTTGGATTCTACTCTCAATAATTATATTATTGTGTACTACAGTACAATTTCCTGTCTATTTCAAAGTAAGTTATAGAAGGGCTAGATACCTGGCCATTGCAATCCCAGTACTTGCTGTTTTTCTCATATTGGGTGCTGTGTTTGGGCTCATTCTATCTGGCAATAATCAAGTTGGATCATCACCTGGCCCTCTCATTCAGGCGTTGAGCAGTTCAGGTCTGATGGTGGTCATGACCTGTATCCTGGTCGTTTTCGCCTGCACCGCCTATCTGCTCTCTCGCTCCTTCTTGAAAAAGCGGGATTTTTGAGACTGGTTGTCAACGGTGCCAGCCTCTTTTTCATCCAGTTACCATAATCATAAAAAATCCATCATTTGCCATCTATTCTCTGGTAGCCTAAAACTGATATGCTTGGCAGCAATGCTAAAGTGGCAGGACGGGAAATTTCGTTTCAAGGAGGAAGCAATGAGAAAGCGTTATCTGATAATCTTTGCGGCCCTGGTGGTCGCAACCTTATCGCTGGGAGCATTGGTTGGTTGCGGTGGTGGCGCAACGTCAACCGCGGCGGCAGGCAAGTACACGCTGACCCAAGTAAGCGTGAACGGCATGACTGTCGAGGGCAGCGACCTGTCCTCGGTGCTCACCCCGACCGACTACTATGTCGAGATCGTCGATTCCAAGAACATCAACTTTGAGTTCGGTTCGTATTCCGGCGGGGTCATCTCGACCACCTACACCCAGAGTGGCAACACGATCACCGTCTCGGACAGCTCGGGCACTTTGAATCTGACGTTGGATGGCGACACCATCAGCTTATCGTTGGATACCGACGGGCAAACACAAGGCATGGTCTTTACCAAGCAGTAATCAGCCACGCACCGTTTGAGAAAAAGCGTTAGGATAAGAGGTGGCTCCTGATCTATGAAGGGAGCCGCCTCTTTTATAATGGCATCAGAAAGCAAGCGTCGGCTGGCCCGCCGCCAGATCCGCTGGCCCGCCGCCAGATCCGCTGGCAGTCGCCGGTCGATCTGCTGGTAGATCAGCCAAGGCGCGCACAGGCAAGCAGGTAAAAAAGACAGGTGTGAGCATTGAAGACGATCGACGAACTGGCCGAAGCGGTCCTCCCGCGCATCGCGGCCGCCAAAGACACGGCCGAACTAGAGCACCTGCGGGTCGAGGTGCTGGGCAAGAAAGGCAGCCTGACCGCCCTGCTCCGCGGCCTTGGGCAGCTGGCTGAAGAAAAGCGTGCCGAATTCGGCCAGGCTGCCAACAGCCTGCGCGACCAGATCGAGGAGCGCCTGGCCGAACGGCGCGAGCACCTGGCTGCGGCCGAGCTTGAGAAGCGCATCAGCGCCGGCGCCTTAGACGTCACGTTGCCTGGGCGCACCAACACGGTCGGCAGCCAGCACCTGATCAGCCGCCTGACCGAAGAGATCGTGAACATCTTTCGCGGCCTTGGCTACTCGGTCGAGGCCGGCCAACAGGTCGAGACCGACTATTACAACTTCACGGCCCTGAACACGCCGCCCGACCATCCCTCGCGCGGCCTCCAAGACACCTTCTACGTCGTCGACCGCTCGGGCGCGCAAGCCGCCATCTCGGGCGAGAGCGACGTCGTGCTGCGCACGCAGACCTCCGGCGCCCAAATCCACGTCATGGAAAAACAGCGCCCGCCCATCTACATCCTCTCGCCCGGGCGGGTCTACCGCCGCGACGTCGCCGACCCCAGCCACCTGCCCCAGTTCACGCAGGTCGAGGGCCTGGTCGTAGACAAAGGCATCAGCTTTGCCGACCTCAAGGGCACGCTCGACTACTTTTGCAAGCAGGTCTTCGGTGCCGAGCGCCTGACCCGCTTTCGCCCGCATTTCTTTCCCTTTACCGAGCCGTCGGCCGAAGTCGACGTCAGCTGCGGCATCTGCCATGGCCAGGGCTGCCGCTTTTGCAAAGGCACGGGCTGGCTCGAGATACTCGGCTGCGGCATGGTCGACCCCAACGTCTTGGGCTTCGTCGACATCGACCCCGAAGAATACAGCGGCTTTGCCTTTGGTATGGGCGTCGAGCGCATCGCCGCCCTCAAGTACAACGTCTCGGACCTGCGCATGCTGCTCGAAGGCGACATGCGCTTCTTGCGCCAGTTCTGATTTTTGCGGTTTTTTTGGGGGAGAAGGCCCAGGCGGCCGTTTATTTGACAGATAACCCTATTTAGACAGGTGTGCTATGAGAGTCTCTTTACGCTGGTTAAAGCAATTGGTCAAGCTGCCGAGTGACATCCAGGCCCTGACGAGCAGGCTCGACCTGACCGGCACGGCCGTCGATGCCGTGATCCCGCTGGGCGATGGCCTCGAGAAGATCGTGGTCGGGCAGATCGTCGAGCGTGAGCGCCACCCCGACTCCGACCACCTCTGGGTGACCAAGGTCGATGTCGGAAACTGGGCGCTGGGGCCGGACGGGCAGCCCGAAAGGCTGCAGATCGTCTGCGGCGCCCAGAACTTCGTGGCCGGCGACAAGGTGCCGGTGGCCTTGGTCGGCGCCATCCTGCCCGGCGGCCTGACGATCAAAAAGGCCAAGATGCGCGGCATCGAGTCGCGCGGCATGAACTGCTCGGCGCGCGAACTGGGCATCGGCAGCGATGCCGATGGCATCATGGTGCTGCCTGCGCAGGCCCCCATCGGCCTGCCGATTGCCGAGTACCTCGAGCTGGCCGACACCGTCCTCGACCTCGAGATCACCCCCAACCGCCCGGACTGCATGAGCATGCTGGGCGTGGCGCGCGAGATCGGGGCGGTCTATGACGAGCCCTACGGCCTCGAACAACGCTTTGCCGAGCCGCCCCGCGCCGGGCAGGCCGCAGACCTGCTGAGCCTGCAGATTGACGATGCAGTGCGCTGCCCGCGCTATACGGCGCAGGTCATCCGGGGCGTCAAGGTCGGCCCTTCTCCCCAATGGCTGGTTGACCGGGTGACGGCAGCGGGTGCCCGCCCGATCAACAACATCGTCGATGTCTCTAACTACATCATGTTCGAGTATGGCCAGCCCCTGCATACCTTTGACCTGAACACGCTGGTGGCTGACAGCGCCGGCCGGCGCTCGATCGTCGTACGGGCGGCGGCGGCTGGCGAGGCCTTTACGACGCTGGACGGCGTGCGGCGCGAGCTGGATGCCGATATCACCTGTATCGTCGACGGCAACGCCAACGGCGGGCGCGGGGCGACCGTTGCCCTGGCCGGCGTAATGGGCGGCCTGGACAGCGAGGTCAGTGACCAGACGGTCGATATATTGCTCGAGTCGGCAGCGTTCTCGGGTGCCCACACCTCGCGCACGAGCCGCAAGCTGCAGCTCTTCTCCGAAGCCTCGGCGCGCTTTGAGCGTGGCGTCGACCCCGAGACCTGCCTCTTGGCGGCCGAGCGGGCGGCGGCCTTGATCGTCCAGGTGGCCGGCGGCAGCGTCTGCGCAGACGTCCTCGACCTCTACCCGGCGCCTTTGCAACTGCCTACCTTAAAGCTCCGTGGCCAGCGCCTGGCCGCGATCACGGGGGCGCCGATACCGCTGGCCGAGGCCGCCAGCATCCTCCAGCGCCTGGGCTGCACGGTCACGCTGGCCGGGTCGTCGGGCTCTGCGGCGGGCACCCCGGCCGACACCCCGGCCGACCCTGCGGCCGGCGCCCCGGCCGACCCCGCAGCCGCTGCCGAGGCCGCCAGCCTAGATGTCATACCGCCCAGCTTCCGCCCCGACCTGACCCGCGAGATCGACCTGATCGAAGAGGTCCTGCGCATCTGGGGTATGGAGAAGGTCGTGGCCAGCCTGCCGGGCGGGCGGGGCCGCCTCGGCCGCCAAACGCTCGAAGAAGAACGCCGCCAGACAATCGGGCAGAGCCTCAGGGCATGCGGCTTAAATGAGACGATGACCTATAGCTTTGCCCTGGATGGCGACGTCGAGAAGCTGCAGATGGGCTTTGCAGCCGACGAGCAGGCCGTCCAGCTGATCAACCCGATGAATGCCGAGCAGTCCGAGCTGCGCCGCAGCATTTTGCCCGGGCTCTTGCGCTCGGCCGCCTACAACCTCAGCCGTGGCGTCGCTGACATCCAACTCTACGAGCTGGGCGCGGTCTTTATGATCGGCGAGTCTGAAAAGCTGCCGCGTGAGCCCGACCACCTGGCGGCCGTGCTGGTCGGCTCGTTGCACCCGCCCGCCTGGAACCAAACGGCGCGGGCAGCCGACTTCTTTGATGCCAAGGGCATCCTGGACTGCCTGCTTGACCAGCTGCATATCCAAAAGACCCGCTATCTGGCGGTCGCGGACGCCAGCCTGCCCTGGCTCCAGGCCGGGCGCGCTGCCCGGGTCATGTCCGGCAAGCGTGAGCTCGGCTGGCTGGGCGAGCTCGATCCCCGGGTGGCCAAGAAGTTCGAGATCGAGGCCGCGGTCGTGGCCTTTGACCTTGATGTCCAGGCCTTGCTGAACGCCAGCCAGGCCATGCGGGCATATCTGCCTGTCCCCCAATACCCTGCCGTCCAGCGCGATCTGGCCATCGTCGTCGACGACCAGGTGGCCGCCGAGCGCCTCGAACAGGTGATGCAGAGCGCCGGCGGCGCACTCTTGGCCGATGTCCGGCTCTTTGACCTCTATGTCGATGAGAAGCGTTTGGGGGCGCACAAGAAGTCGCTGGCCTTCTCCCTCGAATACCGGGCGCCCGACCGCACGCTGACTTCCGAAGAGGTCGAAAAGGCGCACGAAAAGCTCGTCTCTAAACTCGTCGCGGCCACTGGCGGCGAAATCCGCTGATGGCACTGGGGCGGCGGCCAAAACCGGTCAGAGGCCAGCATGCAAAACTGGCCGGGCCGGTTGGCCTCGGCCGTCTCGCCCAGCGTCTGGCCCGGCGGCCGGCACCCCTAAAAACGGGCTAGCCCGATGAACGAGATCAAGGCCTTATTGCACAACCGCAACTACGTGCTCTACTGGCTGGCCAGCATGTGCTCGGAGTTCGGCAGCATCACGCTACAGTTCGTGATCTCGCTCTATGTCTTCGACCTGACCGGCAACTCGGTGCTCTACGGCACCCTGCTCTTCATCGCCATCGTGCCGCGCCTGGTCTTCTACCCCCTGGCCGGCATGCTGGCCGACCGCTACGACCGCCGCCTGCTGCTCTTGGTCCCGACCGGCTGTGCGGCCATCGTGCTCTTTGCCTTCACGGCCATCGAGCTCTTCGTCATGCCCCTCGGGGTGGCCAGCCTCTTCGTCCTCGTCATTTTGCTCGAGGTCTTCAACATCTTCTTCATGAGCGCCAACCTCTCGGTGCCCCCGATGATCGTCTCGCGCCAGCAGCTGGGGGCCGCCAACTCGATGGGCATCCTCTACTCCGACTTCGGCTACGTCATCGGCATGGTCGTCGGCGCCCTGGTCTACGGGCTCTTGGGCTTTACCTGGTCGCTGCTGGCCATCAGCCTCTGCTTCGCCCTCGGCTTTGTCTTCATCATCCCACTGCGCCTCGTCCAGGCCAGCAACGCCGCCGCCCAGGGGGCGCGCGCAGGCCGGGCAGAGGCTGCGGCTCTGGGCGATGCCAGCACTGGGGAGAAGAGCGTCGGCCCCCGCGCCGCACGTGAGCCGCAGGTGCCAGCGGGCGCACGTGAGCCGCAGGTGCCAGCG
>WRFC01000012.1 GCA_009779015.1 Coriobacteriia bacterium
CCGAGTGGTTAAAGGGGACGGGCTGTAAACCCGTTGGCTACGCCTACTATGGTTCGAATCCATACGCCCCCACCATCTCGCAGGATGATTTCGCCCCTGGCGGCGTTGCCGACGCCCTCCGACTGCGGTCACGTATTAAAATACGCTCCCTTGTCGTCGGGCATCTGCGCCTTGCCAGGAACGAAATCCCCTCTGCGAGAACACCCGCAGGAAAGTTTAGAAGCTCACAAGCCCATATAGCTCAGCAGGTAGAGCACTTCCTTGGTAAGGAAGAGGTCACCGGTTCAAGTCCGGTTGTGGGCTCCATTCAGCGGCGGTGTAGCTCAGCTGGTCAGAGCACACGGTTCATACCCGTGGCGTCATTGGTTCAAATCCAATCACCGCTACCAATAAGCATTTACGCGAAAGCGTTTTTTCTTGATCAACATGTTCTGCATGCAAGCCCCGACAACTCGGGACGACTTAGTAATAAGAGTTAAAAGCTCTCGCCGGGCAAGGCAAGGCCCGATGATGGCAAACAACGATTCCTTAGGAGGAAGAAAGAAATGGCAAAGGCAAAATTCGAGCGCACCAAGCCGCATGTCAACATCGGGACCATCGGCCACGTCGACCATGGCAAGACCACACTGACCGCTGCAATCTCCAAGACCCTGTCTGAAAAGGGTTGGGCAGATTTTACTCCTTTTGATAAGATCGATAAGGCTCCCGAAGAGCGCGAGCGCGGCATTACGATCAACATCGCGCACATCGAGTACGAGACCGAGTCGCGCCACTATGCGCACGTCGACTGCCCCGGCCACGCCGACTACGTCAAGAACATGATCACTGGTGCCGCCCAGATGGATGGCACGATCCTCGTTGTGGCGGCCACCGACGGCCCCATGGCCCAGACCCGCGAGCACATCCTGCTGGCCCGCCAGGTGGGCGTCCCTTACATCGTGGTCTACCTGAACAAGTGCGACATGGTGGACGATGAAGAGCTGCTCGACCTCGTCGAGATGGAGGTTCGCGACCTGCTTTCGACCTACGAGTTCCCGGGCGACGACACACCGGTCATCCGTGGCTCGGCCCTCAAGGCGCTAGAAGGCGACGAAGAGTGGAAGAAGTCGATCTGGGAGCTGATGGAGGCTGTTGACTCCTTTATCCCGACCCCCGAGCGCGATAACGAGAAGCCCTTCTTGATGGCTGTCGAAGATGTCTTTACGATCACCGGCCGTGGCACTGTGGCTACTGGCCGCATCGAGCGCGGGACGATCCACGTGAATGACGAAGTCGAGATCGTCGGTATCCGCGAGACCTCTAAATCGGTCTGCACCGGTGTTGAGATGTTCCGCAAGATCCTCGATCAGGGCGAGGCCGGCGACAATGTCGGTATCCTCCTGCGCGGTGTCAAGCGCGAAGACATCATCCGCGGTCAGGTGCTTTGCAAACCCAAGAGCGTGACCCCGCACACCGTGTTTGAGGGCCAGGTCTACGTTTTGACAAAAGAAGAGGGCGGGCGCCACACGCCGTTCTTTGACGGCTATCGTCCGCAGTTCTACTTCCGTACCACTGACATCACCGGCGTTGCCCATCTCCCTGAGGGCGTCGAGATGGTCATGCCTGGCGATAACGTTCTGGTCAGCGGCGAGCTGATCCACCCGATCGCCATGGAAGAAGGCCTGCGTTTCGCCATCCGCGAGGGGGGCCGCACCGTCGGCTCAGGCCGTGTGACCAAGATCATCAAGTAACTGACTTGATTTTGGGCAGCCCGGCAGATCCGTGCCGGGCTGTCTTTTCGTTGACGCTGATCATGTCGCATGGTATGGTAAATTGTTGCGTAAAACGTGCGTTAGATAAGTTAGGACAAGGATGTAATGCGAACGCTGGTGACTTTGGCCTGCACAGAATGCAAGCGCCGAAACTATACGACTAAGAAAAACAAACAAACTACCCCTGACCGGGTAGAGTTGAAGAAGTACTGCAAGTGGTGTGGCACGCACACCGTGCATCGCGAGACACGCTGACCAAGGTATGATGCAGGCCAGTAGCTCTAATGGTAGAGCGACGGTCTCCAAAACCGTATGTTGGGGGTTCGAGTCCCTCCTGGCCTGCCAAAGCACAGTTGATTGAAAAAGATTGATAGTCCAGGCCAAGTGGGAGCAAAGCCCGCAGAGGCGCTTTATTACCGCATCGATGATGAGGAAAGCATGGCGAACATAAAGGGCGGGGCAGCCGCCGTAGAACAAAAGAATAGCCCAAGCAGGCCGTCGGCCAAGCAGAGCAAGGCCAGTGGCCCAAAACAGGCCAAGGGCGGCAAGCCGGGCACCAAGAAAGAGAACATCTTTCAGCGCTTTGTCAATTACCTGAAGAACGTGCGGCTCGAGATCAAGCGCACAACCTGGCCGACGCGAAACGACGTGCTGCGGATGAGCCTGATCGTGATGGGCGCACTCCTCTTCTTTTTCATTATGATCATGGTCATCGACCAGATCATGACTTATCTGATCGACGCCTATGCTGGGTTGGCGTCGCATGTCCAAGCATCAACATCATCATTCAACCCGGCTATTCTCCCCACGCCTGATGCCACTAGTACGGCAAGCGCCCACAGTCTGGCTTCGATAGCCGACCAAGCGGGTAAGAGCCTATGAGCAAAAAGTGGTACGTTTTACATACGTATTCGGGGTATGAGAAGAAGGTCAAGACGGACCTTGAGCACCGGGTCGAGTCGTTGAACCTCGATGACCGGGTCTTTGACATCCAGATCCCGGTCGAGACTGTGACCGACCTCAAAGAGGGCGGTCGCACTGTGACCAGCGAGAAAAAGGTCTTTCCGGGCTACGTCTTGGTGCGTATGGAGCTCGACGACCAAAGCTGGAGCGTTGTCCGTAACACCCCGGGTGTCACGGGTTTTGTCGGGGTCGGCGGCAAGCCGTCGCCGCTCTCGCGCGAAGAATACAACCGGATCATGAAGAACACGCAAGAAGAGAGCCGCCCCAAGACCTCGACCAACCTCGAGGTCGGGCAGAGCGTGAAGGTCACATCCGGCCCGCTGGCCGATTTTGATGGGACGATCTCTGAGGTCATGCCCGACACCGGGCGCATCAAGGTCCTGGTCTCGATCTTCGGGCGTGAGACCTCGGTCGACCTCAGCTTTGACCAGGTTGCCAAGCTTTAAGCAGGCTATCCAGCGGCAGCGATGCTCCCTGTTAGAAGGGGAGGGCTTCTCATCGGCTGCTTGGAAGATAGGGTGCCCGCACTCTGATCGAGTGCCGGGGGCCAAGAGAAAAACTGAACAGTAATTAGGAGATCAAAGAATGGCTCCCAAAAAGAAGATCGAAGGCTATATAAAGCTTCAGATACCGGCCGGGGCAGCCAGCCCGGCCCCACCGGTTGGGCCGGCGCTCGGTGCCAAGAGTGTCAATATCATGCAGTTCGTCCAAGCCTTCAACGCTGCCACGGCAGACAAGGGCAATACGGTCATCCCCGTGGTCATCACAGTCTATGAGGATAAAAGCTTTGACTTTATCTGCAAGACGCCGCCGGCCGCTGTCCTGATCAAACAGGCCCTGGGCTTGAGCTCCGGCTCGGCCGAGCCGCATACCCAGAAAGTCGGCACCCTCTCTGAGGCCAAGCTACGCGAGATCGCCGAGATCAAGCTGCCTGACCTCAATGCCAACGATATCGAGGGCGCCATGAAGGTCGTCCAAGGCACCGCCCGCTCGATGGGCGTGCGCATCGAAGGCGTGCCCGATACCGGCGTTTATACGCGCAAGCGCAAGGTCGCTGTCCTGACCGGGGCCGGTGGCGAGAGCGGCGAGGGCGAGGGCGCAGCGTCTGCCGATGGCCAGGCCGAGGGCGTAGAGGCTGAATCTGCCGAGTCTTGATCTGCACAAAAGCGATAACACCCCCGCCCTGAAGTGCCGTCAATGGCCCTCAGGGGCAGGGGCGAGAGCAAAAGAACGTCAAAGTAGTCAGCAGTATTGTGGAAGGGTCGGCATGACCCGCAAACCAAGTACCACAGAGGAGGTCTATCATGCCAAAGCAATCCAAGAAATACCGTGCGGCCAAAGGCCGGGTCGATGCCGGCCGGTCCTATTCGCCGCTGGCGGCAGTGCGACTGATCAAAGAGATCGCCAATGCCGGGTTTGACGAGACTATCGAGTGCCACATGCGTTTGGGTATCGATACGCGTCAAGCCGACCAGCAAGTGCGCGGCTCGATCTCGCTGCCCAACGGCATCGGCAAGAGCGTGCGCGTAGCCGTCTTTGCCGAAGGCGAGAAGGCGCGCGAGGCCGAAGAGGCCGGGGCCGAGGTCGTCGGCTCAGATGACCTGATCCAGCGTATCCAAGAAGGCTTTTTAGATTTTGATGCCACGGTGGCCACGCCGGACCAGATGTCCAAGGTCGGGCGTTTGGGCAAGATCCTCGGAACCCGCGGGCTGATGCCCAACCCCAAGCTGGGGACAGTGACCAACGATGTGGCCAAGATCGTCGGCGAGCTGATGGCCGGGCGCGTCGAGTACCGGGCCGACCGCTACGGCATCTGCCATGTGCCAATCGGCAAGGTCTCGTTTGAGGTCGAGAGCCTGATCGGCAACTATGGTGCACTGCTCGACGAGATCATCCGGGTCAAGCCGGCCTCTGCCAAAGGCCGCTACATCAAGTCGATCACCCTGGCCTCGACCATGGGGCCGGGCGTGCCGCTAGACACCCAGCGCACACGCAATCTGCTGGACGAGGACGCCGAGTGACCCGCCGGGTGGCCAAATAGGTTATAATACCTCTGTTTTACCTGTGTTTTGACAATCTATCTTTCTCGCTACCGTAGACAGCCGGTGTCCTGATTAAAAGGACGTAAGTGGTAAGGCCTTCAGAGCAAGGCCGCTATCCCGCCCGCCGAGGTGGTCGCCAGACTCTGAAAAGCCCTCAGGCCAAACCTGAAGCCCGTCAGAAAAAACGACCCTCACGTGCGTAGCGAGGGTCGTTTGTTTTTTCACAGACGACCATTGAGCCGTTTGTGAAAGGAGGTGTATTTATGCCAAGTGCTGCCAAGTATGAAGCCGTTGAGAAGATCAAGGCCGACCTGAAGGCCGCCGATGCCGTCTGGGTAGCCGATTATCGTGGCCTCTCGGTCAAGGATACCGAGCTTTTGCGCGAAGAGATCCGGGGCGTCCAAGCCAGTCTGAAGGTCTATAAGAACTCGCTCACCGAGTTGGCGCTGAAAGAGATGGAGATGCCCAGTTTGGGCGGGATCCTCGAAGGGCCATCGGCCTTTATCTTTGTCACGGGCGACCCGGTGGCCTCAGCCAAGGCCTTAAAAGACTTTGCTAAGAAAAACCCGCTTCTCGAAGTCAAGGGCGGCCTGCTCACAGGAGACGTGATCAGTGCCGACCAACTGAAGGCCATTGCCGACCTGCCGTCCCGCGAAGAGCTGATCGCCAAGCTTTTGGGCACCATCAAGAACCCGCTTTCGAGTTTGGTCCAGGTACTGAATGGGCCGATGTCGGCCTTTACGCGCGCGCTCGCCCAAGTCCGCGACCAACGCGAGCAAGCCGCCTAAACGACCGCTTTCAGGCAGGCCAGAAAAGAACGGGCCGGCCACCGGCTAGCGTATATAGGCCAGCCGCAGACAGACGGGTGCTGAACAGTGCCTGAGAAAAAAAAGAAAAGAGAGGAGCCAAAAATGGCTGTATCAAAAGATGAGATCATCGAAGCGTTAAAAGAGATGCCCGCCCTTGAGCTTTCTGAGCTCGTCAAAGAACTAGAAGAGGTCTTTGGGGTCTCGGCCGCCGCGCCGATGGCCTTTGCCGCTGCCCCGGCAGCCGGCGGTGCCGCCGAAGAGGTTGAAGAGAAGACCAGCTTTGATGTCGTCCTAGACGGCTATGGCGATAACAAGATCGCCGTCATCAAGGTCGTCCGCGAGCTTACCGGCCTCGGCCTGAAAGAGGCCAAAGACGCTGTTGAGGCTGCGCCTAAGGCCATCATCGAGGGTGTTGACAAGGCCAAGGCCGACGAGGCTGCCGAGAAGATCAAAGAAGCCGGCGGTGCGGCTTCGCTGAAGTAACCCGGCGCATCATCTGGGTGCCTCGCCGAGGCGCCCGCTCGGACAGCCCGTTCGGACGGCCCGCTCGGGCGGCCGGGATATAGATCTGTAAGGACCCCGTTTTGCGCGTATGCAAAGCGGGGTCAACCATTAATAAAAACACATAAAACCTACAATCAAATATCTTTGATTTCAGTGTAGACTTTTGCCAAGGTGGTTTTCTGTTCACTTGAATCTCCCAGGGGGGCTGTTCGATGAGTGGCACAGACAGTGTGGAGGATATGCGTCCGCCTGCTTTCGAAACACACTACAGTTCAGAGCGTTTGCAAAAAAAACTACGCTCTTTACTCACAACTCCGTCAGTTGCCATTGAAGCCGCAGATGGCTATGGCAAGACCACGACTATCCAAGAATTCCTCAGCCATGAGCTGCCCAAAAAAGCCTCGCTGCACTGGTTTACAGCGGTGCCCGAAGACCCGGCGGCGCTCTACCAGAGGCTTGCCTTAGAAATCGCCACGATCGATAGCACAGCCGGCCAGCGCCTGCTTGAGATCGGGCTGCCCGACCCAGGGTCGCTGGGCAAAGCCTGTGACGCGGTCCGGCAGCTGGCTTGCGCTGACGAGGCCTGGCTCGTAATCGATAACTCTGAGTTGCTGGCCGCGTTTCTCCCGATGGCCTTTTTAGACGCTTTGCTTGAGCATCAGTGTGCGGCTTGGCATGTCTGGTTTATTTCGCAGCCCCTGGGCAAAGAGGTGCTGTTGACGCTGGCCAGCCACAGTGTGCCGCTGGTTACGACGGCCGACCTGCGCCTGACCGGTGGCGAGATATGTGAGTTCTATGCCCGCTCGGGCGTCGAGATCAGCGCCGCCCAGGCCGAGCAGGCCTTTCTGTTGACCGATGGCTGGATGGCCGCGGTCTGCTTTGAGCTGCGTGCCTACCGCGAGCAGGGCAGGTTCTCAGAGGCCGGGGCCGAGCAGCTTTTAGAGCATGTCATCTGGAGCAGCCTGACGCTTGAGCAGCAGTCGTTTTTATTGTACATATCGCCGTTTGAGACGATCTCGGTGCGCCAGGCCTGCGCGGTCTTGGCGGTCGAGGAGCTCCCTGATTATGCCACCCGCTGTTTGAACGGGCCGTTTATCAGGTATGACGATGAGGGCGGCTGCTATCGGCTGTCTTGGCCGCTGAGCGGGTTTTTGGCCGCCAAACGGGCGGAGCGGAGCCACGACTTTGAGCAGCAATGCCTGGTTTTGGCCGGCGATGTCTATCGTTTAGAGGGCAACCCCGATGCCGCCCTGGCCCTCTACGCCCAGGCGCGGGCCTTTGACTGCATCCTCGCGATGGACCTCTCGCACTTCTCGGGCCTGATTGGCATCGAGGGCATGGCCGAGGTCGCCCAAGCGGTGGCCGAGCACTCGTCGCCCGAAGACAAGCTCAAGCATCCGTTTGCGATCTTGAGCATGGCCTGGGCGTTGAAGTCGGCCGGCCACGATGAGCAGTTTGCCAGCTTGCTGGACGAGTTGGACGCCCTCTTTCCGGAGCGTGGGCCAGAGCGCGCGGACTGGATGCTGCTGGCCGGCTATCGCGCTTATCCCGATGTTGAGAAGATGCTGCCTTTTCTGAAGGCCGCCGAGCGGCTCTTCAAAGGCGCCAGTTCGCAGGTGGTCTTTGCCGACATGCCTTGGGCCTTTGGCTCGGGCCTGCAGTTCTTAGAGTTTCATCATCGGCCGGGGCAGGCAGACTGCGAGGCCGGTTTTTTGGAGGAGTGCGTGGGCATTCTGAAGCGGCTGACCAATGGTTATGGCACAGGTGCCGACGATCTTTTTAAGGCCGAGCTGGCCTATCTGCGCGGCGACATGGAAAACGCCGAGATACTGGCGCATAAGGCGTTCTTTTTGGCCGACGACCAACGCCAGACGATCATTCAGCTCGGTGCGGCCGCGACTTTGGCCAACATCGCCTTTTATAAGGCCGACGCCGCCCGTTGGCAGAATGCCATCGGCTCGCTGGAGCGGGTGGCCGCCACAGTGCGAATCGATGCGGCCGCCCAGTCGGCCCTGGATGGCATCTATGGCACGCTGGCCGCCAAGTTCGGGGCATCGATCCAGGGCTCGGCTTGGATGCGCCCAGACGACCCGGACAACGCTTTTACCGTCAGCCCCCTCTACACCAACGCCTTGTTCACGCAGGCCGTGACCTGGTTGCGCCAAAAAGAGTACACCCAGCTGATCGGCAAGCTCGAGGCCGAGTCGGCCAAGCTGAAAGACACGTCGGACTACGCGGCATCGACCTACTCGATCTTGTTGGCCGCCGGTTACGCCGCGTTAGGCGATCAGCTGAAAGCCTCGGGCCTCTTAAAGCGGGCGCTCGAGCTGGCCATGCCCGACGACCTGATCATGCGCTTTGTGACCCTCTTTTCTCCCCTTGAAAAACTGATCGATGAGCTGCTGGGCACCCATTATCCAGAACGCGTGGAGAAGTACCTGCGGATCAAGGCCGACTTTAGCAATGGCAAGAACGCGCTGCAGAACGTGGTTACGATGCATGGCCTGGATGACGCCCTGACCGTGCGCGAGCGCGAGATTGCCGTTTTGGCCTCGGAAGGCCTGCGCAACAAAGAGATCGCTTTGCGGCTTTTTGTCTCGGAAAGCACGGTGCGCACGCATCTGCGGGTGATCTTTCACAAGCTGGGAATCGACCGCCGCGCCGCCCTGGCCGAGCGCCTGCGCTCTTAGGGCGGCCGACTCGCCAGGCCTTTAGTTGAGGCTGGGGCGGGCGAGGGCGGCCGTTTTGCAACAAAGGGACGATGGCGCCTGTGGTTCGTCCAAAGGGATGAATAAATCTGATTACTCCATCTAGACGATATGCGACTAGCACAACACAACATAGAATGACTATGAAAAGATTGTGCTGATGAGCCCACAATTTTAGTCCAATTCGAAAAATGAAGTAAAAACGAGGTATGTTTCTGAGGCTCAGCTGCAAGTCAGAAGCATATGGGGGGAATTTGTTTTGCCAGACCTAAAGCTAATCGTGCTAGCCAATTCAAGATGCACTACCTGCCGATCAGGGCAGAGAGAAGGGCTGCGGCAAAGCCGTAGCCTTTGCTAGCGCTGTTTGCAACCTGGGGAGTGTTGCAAGGGTTTTTTGCGCAAGACGCGAGTCGTAAGGCACAAGGGGACGAGGAGTTGATCGTATGAGGCGGAGTGGATCTAGCCATAGCCAAGCAGGTGCAAGCGAGCCGTATTCTGACCGTCGGCATGGATTGCAGAAATCCCGAAAAAAAGCCAAGAAAACCGTGCCTCTGGCGACGTTCTCGAATGTCCGACGCCTGGGCACGACTCTTTTGGCGGTGGTTTTTGCGCTCAGCCTCTTGCCTGTCCAGTCGATTTTTGCCGGATCGGCCAGTGACACCCCGATTGACCAAAGCGCTGCCCAGACAGCAGCGGCTCCGGACGGCCAAAGCGCTGCCACTGAAGCAGCGGCCCCGGACGGCCAAAGCGCTGCCACTGAAACAGACACCTCGGCGGGCACAGATGGCAGTGCGACAGCCACGCTGCCGGCCACAGAGGCCAGTGCCCCGGCAGCCGATACTCTAGCGGACAGCACGGCCGCCGCACCAGAGGGCAGCAGCCCTGAAGGCCAGTCGGCGACTGAGGCCGCGACCGATGCCGCCACCGCCCCCGCGACCGATACGGGCCCTGGCGCGACAGAGGCAACTGATACAACTGCCGCTGCTTCGACCGGTGCCAGCCAAGCCATCGAGCCGACAGGGAATGCGGTTGTGCCCATCGGCCAAGAGCCGACGACCAGCCAAACGCCGACCACCGGCGGTACACAGGCCACCGGCGGTACAGAGGCCATCGATACCGGCCTCGTGCCGGTCAGTGCGGTCAGCCCGGCCAGCCCGGCCACCCCGGCCAGTCCGGCCAGCCCGGCAACGGGCAGCGAGCCCAGCAGCGCCCCCACCTACAGCGTCACCTATAACGCCAACGGCGGCTTTGGCGGTGCTATCGACAGCCAAAAGTACAGCGCCGGAGACACCGTGACGGTGTCTTATGTCGCCCCCACCAAGGTCGATGTCAGCGGCACCTACGCCTTTGAAGGCTGGGCCTATACGCCAGATGCCACTTATCCCGCCTTTATCCAAAACATCACGCCCAGTACCTTTAAGATCAGCCAAGACACCACGCTCTATGCGGTCTGGGGTGCGGCCACGCCCTTCATGGGCATCACGCCAGCGGACAGCAACCCGAGTATCCACATGCACGGTGGGGCCGGCTACACATTCATTTTCTATTTCACAGTGCCGGATACCTTTAACAGGAGCGGCCTGCCCATTGGTTCGAAGATGCAAAATATCGGTGGCGTGGACTACTACGTCATCACATTGGTTGGCACTTCGAACACCGACAGCATCGCGACGGCCCTGGATGGGCATGAGTACTTGGCTTATGTCGATATCTATCGGACAAGCGATGGCCTGCTGATCGAGCATGTCACCGAAGACCACATCGGGCATGTCAGCGATGACACCGCCGATCTGCAGAATGACGGGTCGATGGGCAGTGATGGTCTGGTCGAGGTCAATACAGGCGTGATCAATTTCTGGTACCAGTATCATTCGCCCGTGCCGAACTCACTGGATGTCAGCATCCAGGCCAACAAGCAGGTGACCGGTACAACCGCTATTCCCGCTGGCCTTTTCGAGTTTGGCCTTTTTGATAGTAACGGCGTCCAGGTGGCCACCGCCACAAACGACAGCAACGGCAATATCGTCTTCACCGACCCGAGCCTCCACTACACAGATGCCGACCTCGGCAATATCTATTCTTTTACTATCAGAGAATTGGGGTTTGACCCAAATGCCCCAGAATCTATCACGAAGTGGTGGGCGCCTGAAGACCCAAGCCCTGAATACACGGTCACTTACCGGGTCATCTTGGATAACTATGTCCTCACTGCCGATTTCACCGCTCCGGCTGATTATCCGAAGAGTATCGTTTTTACGAACCACTATACAGCGCATACCTCGGCGGTCCTAGAAGCGCAAAAGCTGACCGATGGGCGCGCCCTCGAAGCCGAGCAGTTCTACTTTACCATTTACGATCAAGACGGAGTCCCTGTCCAGTACAGCACGACCTCAAATGATGCGTCTGGCAACATCGTCTTTCCCGAGATTGCCTATCAGGACATTAACCAGGACTCCAGCTATACCTACACGATCAAAGAAGATACCCCGCTGCCGTCCGGCTGGACGTCTAATGGCGACGTCTATCAGGCGGTCGTGACCTTTGTGGCTGACCCTGAGAGCGAAGGCGGCTATGACACTGTCGTGACCTACAAGTACTGGGATGGCAGCGCCTGGGTCCCCTTCAGCGACCCAGCGGACCTCCCGACCTTCACGAATACCTACAAAACCACCCCGACGTCTTGGACGCCCAAAGCCACCAAGACGACCGACGGGCGCGACATGACGGACGGGCAGTTCTCGTTTGCGCTCTACAACTCCGACGAAGAAGGCGACCAGGGCACTCTGGTCGGGACTGCCACGAACTCGGGTACCGGCACCAGCGGACAGGTCACGTTCGAAGATCAAATCTACGACTCGCCCGGCACCTTCTACTACCTGATGGTCGAGACCAGCGCGGGCGTCAACGGCTGGAAGACCGACACTGCTCAGCACCTGATCAAGGTCACGGTCACCGACAACGGCGACGGCACCCTGACGGCAACGCCCATGCTTTTGGGCGACACCGACTGGGTGCCCTACAGCGGCCCAGCTGACATCACCTTTGCCAACACCTACACCACCACCGATACGTCTTGGACGCCGATGGCCACAAAAACGGCCACTGGGCGCGACATGACGGCCGGGCAGTTCGCGTTTACCATCTACAACTCGGACGACCAGGGCCACCAGCTTGATGCGATCGAGACCGCTACGAACGCCCCAGGCGCTCGAAACAGCGCGGTCGACTTCACGGCACTCGGCTATAACCAGCCTGGCACCAGTTACTATCTGATTGAGGAGACAAGCCCGGGCGGCGCAGGCTGGACGGCCGACAGCACCTCGTACTGGGTCAAGGTCGATGTCACAGACAACGGCCTCGGCGCCCTGGTGGCCACGGCCACCTACTGGGACGGCAGCGCCTGGGCCACCTACAGCCCAGCGGCCGTTACTTTCAATAACACCTATACCACCACCAAAACATCCTGGACGCCCGAGGCCACCAAGACGACCAGCGGGCGCGACATGGCGGACGGGCAGTTCTCGTTTGCTCTCTATAGTTCGGATGCGGCAGGCACCCAGGGCGCCGAGGTCGAGACCGGCACGAACACCAGGGACGGCGACAGCAGCCCGGTCACCTTCGACCCGCTCACCTACGACTCGCCCGGCACCAACTACTACCTGATGGTCGAGACCAGCACAGACGGCGGCGGCTGGACGGTCGACAGCGCCAGCTACCTGTTTACGGTCACGGTCACCGATAACGGCCTGGGCGCTTTGACGAACATCGTGGGCATCGCCAAGTGGGACGGCAGCGCCTGGCAGCCCTATACAGATATGCCGACCTTCAACAACGACTACCAAGCCAGCGGGTCTGCCGATCTGACTGCAATAAAGAGGGTCAGTGGCGAACCCCTGTTAGACCACGAGTTCACCTTTGGCGTCTATGAGGGAACGACGCTTGTCTCCACAGGCACTAACGATGAGAACGGCTTGGTCACCTTTGAACCGATCGACTACGTGCTCAACGCTGACCAGGACGATACGGGTACGCACAGCTATACGGTCGTTGAGACCGGCTATAGCGTTCCCGGTGACGGCCATGGCTGGGCGATGTCAGAAGCAACCTTTAACGTTTATGTGGATGTTGCCGATAGCGGTCATGGAACACTGACCACAAATGTCAGATACGATGGCGGCACGCCGACCTTTGTGAACACATATGAGGCGGATGGTAGTCTCACGCTAAAGGCTGCCAAGGCGACAGAGGGCCGCACGGCCACGGCCGGGCAGTTCAGCTTTGTCGTGTTAGACGAGGACGACAACGTCGTCGCGACCGGCACGAACGCGTCTGATGGCACCGTCACGTTCTCGTCCATTCCCTTCAAGCAGGATGCCATTGATAAGACCTTTACTTACACCATCAAAGAGCTGGATACCGGGCTCGGTGGCTGGGCGTATGACCCGAACCCTTATTCTGTGACAGTCAAGGTCGGTGACGATCTAAGCGGTGGCCTGACGTTTGATGTGGACTACGGCACCCCGGGCAATGTCCCGCCGACCTTCAATAACACCTATACCACCACCGATACGTCTTGGACGCCGGCGGCCACGAAGACGTCTACCGGGCGCTCGATGACGGCCGGGCAGTTCGAGTTCACGCTCTATAACTCCGACGACCAAGGCGCCCAGCTGGATGCGATCGAGACCGCCACCAACGCCGACCCCGGCACGAGCAGCGCGGTCAACTTCCAGTATCTCACCTACGACGCGCCCGGCACCTTCTACTACCTGGTCAAAGAGACCAGCGCGGGCGGTCAAGGCTGGGCGGTCTCGACGGCCTCGTACTGGGTCAGGGTGACGGTCACCGACAACGGCCAAGGCGCCCTCGTGGCGACACCCGAATACTGGAATGGCAGCGCGTGGGTGCCCTACAGCGCAGCGGCCGTGAGTTTTGCCAACACCTACACCACGACCGATACGTCCTGGACGCCGGCGGCCACCAAGACGTCCACTGGGCGCGACATGACGGCCGGGCAGTTTGAGTTCACGCTCTATAACTCCGACGACCAAGGCGGCC
>WRFC01000013.1 GCA_009779015.1 Coriobacteriia bacterium
ATGACTGTGGCCTGTGGCCCCGGCGGGCTTTTATGTTCTCCGACCGGCTGTCCGACGCCTGCCCAAGCCGTCTCCCACTCCGTCATCTCAGAGGGGTCGGGCATCAGCGATACGGCCGCGCTAAAATCGGTGTTGAGCCGCTTGTTAAAGCCCAGGTTCTCGGCACCGGCAACCAGGCGTTGGGCGCCGATCTGGTCTGCCACCTGGGCAAACACGGTATTCGCAGAGAGCTCAAAGCCGCGTTCGAGGGTGACGTTGCCGTAATTGTTCATGTGGTAGTTCGTTACTTCGGCATTTCCGATCTCTAATTCAGAGGGCGCGTCATAGCGTGTGTCCAAGGTCGTCACCTGGTCGCTTAAGGCGGTGATCAAGGTGACGGTCTTGAAGGTCGAGCCGGGAGCGTAAAGCGCCTGGGTGGCGCGGTTGAAGAGGGCGCTGTTGCCTCCCCCTGGCCCGCTGCCGTCATCGCCGTTGTTGGCCAGCAGGCTGTCGATCTGGTTGGGGTCGTAAGTCGGGTAGCTGGCCATCGACAAGATCTCGCCGGTGGAGGCCTTCATCACAATCACCGCCCCCGCGCTTTGGTCGGCCAAAGCGGCCTCGGAGGCGGCTTGGACACGCGTATCGATGGTCAGGTGGACGTCAGAGCCCGCCTGCTGCACGCCCGCCAGCGTATTGATGGCGTCGCCCCAGGTGCTAAAGTTGTCCTGCCCGGTCAAGGTCTGGGCAAAATCAGACTCGATGCCGGCGGCGCCATAGGTGGCGCTGCGGTAGCCGATGACATGCGCCGCCAATGTGCCCTCGGGGTATTCACGTGTCCAAACGCCCGGGCTGGTCTCGACGCTGTCCGCCAAGGTCACGCCGTCGGCGCTGACGATGCTCCCGCGTTGGCGGTTGAGGTCGCGGGTGATCAGATGGCTGTTGTTGGGGTCGGCGTTCAAGGCCGGTGCCTGAACTATCATGTACCAGCCGAGGTTGATCATCACAATGGCAAAGAGGCCGGCCAAGATGCCGACGAAAAAGGTCAGGCGCTTGCCCAGGGCCAGGCGCCCGAGGATGCCGCCCTCGCGCGTGGCCACGCCGGTCATCTCGGTCTCGAGGCCAGTGCCCGAGTCGCCGGCCCTGAGCAGAAGCCCGACGATGATAAAGCTGGCCAAAAGCGATGACCCGCCCTGGCTCATAAACGGCAAGGTGACGCCGGTCAGGGGTATCAGACGCGTTGTTCCCCCGATGATCACGATGGCCTGAAGGGCAATGGCGGCGGTCAGCCCGGCGGCCGTAAAGGCCTCGACATCGCTCTTGGCGCGGGCGGCAATGGTCAGGCCGCGCACCGCAAACAGCAAAAAGGCGATGACCAGCGCACCGGCACCCAGATAGCCCATCTCTTCGGCGATCGCCGGAAAGATAAAGTCCGAAGAGACCAAGGGGATAAAACCAGGCATGCCGCGGCCGATGCCGGTGCCCAGCAGCCCGCCGTCGGCCAGCGAATAGAGCGCTTGAACGATCTGATAGCCGTTGCCATTGCGGTAGGCAAAGGGGTCGAGCCAGACTTGGACCCGCACCTGGACGTGCGGAAAGATGTAGTAGGCGGCCACAAAGCCGCCGACGGCCAAGACCAGACCCATGGCCACCAAGGCCGCCCGCCCGGTGGCCACATAGATCATGACCAAGAAGATGCCAAAGAACAACAGGGCGCTGCCCAGGTCGCGCTCAAAGACGACGATCAACATGCTGATGACCCACATGATGAGCAAGGGGGCGAGGGTGCGCAGGTCGGGCAAGCGCAGGCGGCCGAGGCGGGTGCCGCCGACCGAGAGCAGCTCGCGGTTGTCGGCCAGGTAGCCGGCCAAGAAAAGGACGATCAAGACCTTGGCGATCTCTCCGGGCTGAAACGAGAAGCCAAAAAAGCTCAGCCAGATCTTTGAGCCATTGTATTCAACGCCGATGACCATCGGCAAAAGCAGCAAAATGATGCTGATGATCATGATCGTGTACTTATAGTTGGTCAGTTTCGAGATCGAAGGTACGGCCGCCAGCACGACGATCATGGCGGCCACCCCAACGAAGAGCCAGATGACCTGGCGCGTGGCCAGGTCCGGTGCCAGCCTGAGGACAAAAGCGATGCCCACGCCAGAGATCAAAAAGGCCAGGGGCAGCAAGGCCGGGTCGGCAGCGGGGGCAAAGCGCCGGACCGTCAGATGAGCAGCCAAAAAAGCGATGAACAGCCCCGAGGGGACAAAGACCGTGGTCAGTGAGAGCGCCATACCGTCGCTTAGGATAGCCATGGCAAAAAGCACCCCGAGGATCGGGATGACGGCCAGCAAGAGCAAGAGCTCGATCGTTCGGCGGCTCACTGGGACTGGCTCTGTAACTGCTTTTGGTAGTCTGCGACCAGCGCATAGGCCTCATCCAAAGAATGGACCTGAATGCCGGACTGGAGGCGTTCGGGCAAAGAGCCACCGAGCTGGCTGGCCGAGATGTCGGTGACCTCCTCGCGCCAACGCAGCTCTACGCCAAAGACATCGCCGACCAGTCCGCGATAGACGCTGACTGTCCCGTTTTCGGTGATCAAGAAAGCCGAATGCTGAGCGTACAACCAGATGCCGCCAACGGCCGCCCCGGCCAGCACGACCAAGGCAACGATAAAAGCAATCACCCCAATGGCCAGTCGCGGTTTTTTCTTGATTGGTTTTACGGGCGCCTCGGCGACCTTGATGTCTACACAGACGACCGTGATATTGTCAAAGCCGCCGGCCTTGTTGGCGGCCCCGATGAGGGCGTTGGCGCAGCGGCTGGGCTTGGATTGGAGGCGCAGCACCTCGGCGATCTGGCTGTCTGTGATCATCCCATGGAGGCCGTCCGAGCAAAGCAAAAGGCGGTCTCCGGGCTCGATCCGCAACTCATAGATGTCGGGCTCGGTGTCACGCTCGTTGCCTAAGACGCGTGTGATGACCGAGCGGTCCGGGTGCTCGCGGGCCTCTTCTGCGGTAATCTCGCCGCGCTCTACCAGTTCTTCGACCAGCGAATGGTCGCGCGTCAGGCGGCGCAATAAGCCGTGGCTGTAAAGATAGGCGCGCGAATCACCGACCTGGGCAAGCAACAGGCGGTCACCGTCAAAGACGGCGGCCGAAAGGGTTGTGCCCATGCCCACGCGCCCGATCCCCTGAAGCGGGGCATCTAGTATCTCGTTATTTACCGCGCGCACCAGGTCCCTCAGCTTTTGCGGGTCGCGGACATCGGCATCGCCTTTTTGCATGGCTACGACAGCCAGTTGGCTGGCGATCTCGCCGGCCTCGTGGCCGCCCATGCCGTCGGCGACGACAAAGAGCGGAAAGTCCAGCAGGTAGGCGTCCTCATTGTTCACGCGATGCTGGCCGATCGAGCTCGAGCCCGCCCAAGTCAAAGAATCGTTGCCTAAGTCATCCTGCGAGGACTGATCGACGTCCAACGCAAAGCCTGCGCTGCCGAGGATCGGAACATGTAAAGACTGGCTTTTCGCCCGGCGTTTGCGCGGGCTCATCGATAGCTCACCCGCATCACCACATCGCCGACCTTGACATCATCGCCATCGCGCAGGTTGGAAATCTGAGTGATCGGCTGACCGTTGACGAGGGTGCCGTTCGTTGACCCCAGGTCTTCGATGGCCAGGTCTTCTCCCATTGGCAGAAGACGCGCATGCCTGCCCGAGACATACTCGGCATCGACCAAGAGGTCGGCGCCGGGGGCGCGCCCGATAACGAGGGGGGCGGTCACCCGCATCTTGATGTTTTGCACCTCGCGTGGCCCTTTGAGCACCGAGAGCACCCAGTAACGGCTGGCCCGGTTTTGACCGCGCACCAGCCCGACCCCGGTGTTCATGACCGTGAAGAGGAAGAGGAAGAGGAGGGCAACGAGGAGGATCCGCCCGGCGAAAAGTATGGTCTCAATCATCTTCTAAGAGGCACCCCTCTAAGGTCGCTCTGCGGTTACCGCTGCTTAGGCTTCATCGGATTGGAATTCGAGGATGGTCATGCCGATGCCTAAAAGGTCGCCGTTTTGCAAAATCACTTGGCTGGCCAGGCGGCCGTTCAGCAGGCTGCCGTTGGTCGATTCAAGATCGACAAAATACCAGCTGCCCAGCGTGTCTTGGTGGACCAGGGAATGCTGCCTTGATACGTTGGCATCGTTCAAGATGATGTCGTTCTCGCTGCCCCGGCCGATGCTGACTTCGCGATAGCCAAGGACGTAGGTCACCCCCGTGCCGACATTGGTCAACCAGGCCCGCTCGCCGATGGCCGGCTCGGTCCTCAGGCTCGTGGCTTCGGGCTGGCCGGCAAAATCATCCGGCCAGGGCATGACCGGGGCCAGCGGTTGCCGGTCTAAGCCAAAATACTCTGGCTCATCGTCGCCCGGGACGGCCAAGATCGGCTCGATCAAGGGCAGGCTCTGCGCTTCGCGTAAGGCCGCCTGGAGCTCGTCGGCGACCGGCGGCGGCGAGGTCGGGACCGGGCGGACGCGGTCCGAGTCATATCGCGATCCGGCTTCTGGCTCGGGCTGAGGACGGAACCTGGGCCTCGGCTCCCTCGGCTCCCTCGGCTCGCGGACGTTCTCTTGTTCGACCAGGCTTGCGACCAGGTCCTGCGCCTTTTTGCTGATGGCCGGCTCGAGGCCATAGTGCTCGTCTTCTTCGGCGCGCAGCTCTTTGATGATCGGGGCGGCCGCATGTTCCGCGATGACAGCGAACTTCCCGCGTTTCAGCTTGCTGTCGACGATAAAGCGGACGAGTGGGCGGCAGTCAAAATCCAGGCCGGCATCGCTGCCGTGGCTGAGCAGGTATGACTCGATCTCGGCGGCCATTGTCGGAAAGTAGGCAAACAGGTGGGTATCGTCAGAGGGGCTGACCAGGATCGTATAGAGGGTCGGCGCATGCTGCTTGTCGGTGCCGACCAGCTTCTCGCGCCGCATCTCTTTCTCGGCCTGGTGGGCGAGTCGGGCAGGGTCCAGGGACCCTTTGAAGACAGTGGCGCTGGCATTGTCGAAGGCTTTTTCGATGCTTCCTTCGAAGTTCGAGAGTTTTCCCACTTAAACCTCCTCGGGCGGATACTGGGCGCCGACAAGGTCGTTCGGATGATTTGACCCGACGCCTAGGCCAGCCAGTAAGAACAAGACAGCAAACGAGCAAAAAAGCCTGAGCAGTGTACCGATGGGCGCTCCGTGGCCCAGGCTAGCGTAATAATCGGAGCCGAGGCCGGATAGTACCGGACTCCCAAACCATAAGGGTACTATCAGTATAAAGGCTGCGAGGACAATAGTTGCTAAAACGGCACTGAGAAGCAGCCGCTTGCGTGTTTTTTGACGGTTTATGAGCAATCCGACGGTTGTGGCGAGCAAGAATCCCCCGAGGCCGAACCAGGCCGCCGGGTCAAAGACGATCTGGCGCAGCGTCTGCGGAAAGGCCTCGCTGGCCGCCGGCACGACGAACGCGCCGCAGTAAAGCGGACTCAGAGAAAACCCCAGAAGCGGGGTTCCGAGCCCGGCTAAGAGAACGAGGGTGACCCATGCAAAGGCCGAGGCGGCTAAGGCCGGCCAAGGCTTGAGGAGGCTGCCGGCGAGGACAGGGACAGTAAAAGGCGCGAGCAGCAACGCAAAAAAGGGGGTTGCCGCAAGCAGCCATGACTCCCTCAAGCCACGCCGTCCGATGAGGGCCCAGAAAACCCACGTGAGAAGAAAAAACCCGAGGCCGATATAAACAAGGCCGCAGGCGACCAGACCGGCCGCAAAGGCCAAGAGCCCGATGGCCGAGCCAGCCGGTGGGGCAATAAAGGCCACGATTGCCACGAGCACGAGGACGCCGATGACCAGGCTATTCTGGGCACTGGCAGTCATTCCTGCGGCCAGGCCGCTGGTTGATAGCCCGCCCAAGCCAAACCCCGAGAGGCCGATATATGTGAGGGTCAAGGCCGCAAACAGCATGGCGGCCCGGGCGATCATGGACCGCTGCCCTCGGCCAAGGCGCCCCCAGAAGCCGGTGTTTTGGGCAGCACCAGGTGCGCGTGCGGCTTTGTTTTTCTTATCGCCTTTGGCATTGCCAATGTTCTGCCTCTGGGCAGGCGCGGGTTGGCCGGCAGGGTCATCAAGCAAGAGGCCTTGGAGGTCGAGCTCTTTTTCAATCTCGGGGTCGGGGACCCCAAAGCCTCTCTGTTGGTTGGCCGAAGCAGGCAGAAGAGGGGCAAACGGCGCGAGTGGCGCGGTCGGTGCGGTGGCCGAGGCCGGCTGGGGTGCGGCGGGCGCGCGCGGCACGGCCGCTGCTAGCGATGGGGCCTGGTCTGCGGCGGCCCTGGCCTGGCATTCGACGGCCATCGGCTTCAGCCGCCCATGGCCGCTGCGCACACTGCCCAGCAGGGGCAGCAGCTGATCGAGAAAATCGGCGATGCTATCGGGGCGCTCGTCGATCGCGGGGGCCAAGGCCCAGAGCAAGACATCGTCCAGCTCGCCTTCGAGGTCGGCGCAGAGCTGGCTGGGCGGGGTCAACGGCTTTGCCTCAATCAGCTCTAGCGAGCGCCTCGGATCGCTGGTCAGATAGGGGTTGACACCGGTCAGCAGCTGGTAGACGAGGATGGCAAACGCCCAGATGTCGCTGCGGGCGTCGACTTCTTCTAACCTGATCTGCTCGGGCGGCATGTAGCCCACGCTGCCACCGCCAGGATTTGCGAAGCCCGTGGCCTCGAAGATCTGAGAGAGGCCAAAATCGCTGACCTTGGCGTGCCCGTCGGCGGCCGCGACCAAGACATTGTCCGGCTTGATGTCTAGATGCAATATGGCGTTCTCGTGGGCGTAGCCCAGGGCCTGGCCGACGTCTCGTGCCAGCGCGGCGATGCAGTCCAGGTCGAGCAGCACCTTGCTATTCAAGAGGAGCTTGGTCAGGGTCGGCCCGTCCACATACTCCATCAAGAGCAGGGCCTCGTTGTCCAGTAGGCGAAAGTCCAGGATCTTGACGATGTGGGGGTTGTTCAGATGGGCAGCGGCCTGCGCCTCTTTGAGGCCGGGGGTATCGTCGGTCTGCCCCACGAGCCTGGTGGGTATGCGTTTGATGGCGATCTCACGCTTCAGACGTGTGTCCTCAAAGAGATCGACTGTCGAAAACCCGCCCTGGCCAATGTTGCGGACCCGTCTATAGCGGCCCAGCAGAAGCTGAGCATCCATCTTAGGGCCTCGTCAGCAAAAAGGGGTCAAAGCGGTTCAGCAGGGCAGCGGGCACGCGCAGTTGGAGCTCTGTGCCATCCTCTGAAAAGCGCTCGCTGACAATCGTTGTACGCTCATGTGCGAGCTGCACCAGCTCGCCACGCGTAAAGGGGATGAGTACGTCGATCAGCGAAGAACTGGCGGCAGCGGCGGCTTCGATGCGCTTTAACAGGTTCTCGGTGCCCTTGCCCTGTTCGGCCGAGATCTGGATGCCATCAGGCCGCGATCTGGCCAGGGCCGCTGTCTCGGCCGGGCCGAGCAAGTCGCACTTGTTAAAGACCAGGGCTTGGGGCACGGCATGTGCCCCGATCTGCTCGAGCACGACCAGCACGGCCTCGATCTGTTGGTCGCGCTCGGCCGAGCTGGCATCGACGACATGCAGTATCAGGTCGGCCTCGGCAATCTCATCGAGGGTCGAACGAAAGGCCTCAACCAGCGTGGTCGGAAGCTTCTGGATAAAACCAACCGTGTCGGTCAGTGTCAGGTCGCGGCCTTCGGGCAGCGTGATGCGCCGTGTCGTGGCGTCCAACGTGGCAAACAACTGGTCTTCAACCAGCACGCCGGCCCCGGTCAGCTGGTTTAAGAGGGTCGACTTGCCAGCGTTGGTATAACCGGCCAGCGCCACCTTGAAAATGCCCGACTGGAGGCGCGAGGCGCGCTGCGTCGTGCGCTCGGCGTGCAGTTTTTTCAGTTCTTGGCGGATACTGTCGATTCGCTTGCGCACCATCCGGCGGTCGACCTCAAGCTGGCTTTCGCCCTCGCCAAAACGCGAGCCGACGCCACCGCCCATGCGGTTTGAGGCCAGGTGTTGCCACATGCCGCGCAACCGGGGGAGAAGATACTGGTTTTGTGCGAGCCGGACCTGCAGGCGCCCCTCACGGCTGGTCGCGTGCAAGGCAAAGATGTCGAGGATCAAAGCCGTGCGGTCGATGACCTTGAGGCCGCTGCGGGCAGACCCGAGCTCGCGTTCGAGGTTGGACTGCTGGGATGGGCTGAGCTCGTCGTCAAAAATCACGACATCGATATCGAGGGCAGCGATTGCCGTGGCCACCTCTTTGACCTTGCCGCTGCCGATAAAACTGCGCGGATGGACCGTTTTCAAGCGCTGGGTGATCTGCCCGACGACTTCGGCGCCGTCTGTCGTCGCCAGGCGCTCGAGCTCAGCCAGTGACTCTGTCAGGCCCCAGCCGCTGTTCTCGCGGTCCACTCCGACTAGCAGGGCCCGTTCTTTGGGCTGTTCGGTGACGTACATGCTTTAACGTAGCTCTTCGGGCACGGCATCGGGGTCAAGCACGGTCGTGCAATTCGGGCAACGCGTGGCCGCCTCGTTGATCGGCGAGTGGCAGTACGGGCATGATTTGGTGGCCGGTTTGATGCCGATGCTTTTATTGGTCAGATGGTTGTAGCCTTTGATCAGCAAGAAGATGACCAAGGCAATCAAAACGAAGTGGATAATGGCGGCGATCAGGTTGCCGTAGGTCAGCTGGGCGGCATGGTCGCCCGTGCCGATCTGGATGGCCAAGGCTGTGAAGTCGTAGCCAAAGGTCAATAGAGAGAGGGTCGGCATGATCACGTCATTGACTAGCGAGGAGATAATCGTGTTAAAGGCCCCGCCCATGACGACGGCGATTGCCAGGTCGATCACATTCCCACGTTCGATGAACTCTTTGAATTCTCTTGCGAGCTTCATCTGTACCCCTTTGTTGCACGGGCGTTAATGCCCGACATGGCAGACATTACCTTATCAGTATAGACGATCGTCAAGCCGGGATGGCAATGTTGGGCTAGAGGGTGCGCAACAAGGCGATGACCTTGCCCAGGATCGTCACATCGCGCACGTAGATCGGCTCCATAGTCGGGTTCTCTGGCTGCAGCCGCACCCTTTCGGCCTCTTTGTAAAAGGTCTTGACCGTGGCCTCGTTCTCAATCAAGGCCACCACGATATCGCCGTTGTCGGCCGTCGGCTGCTCTTTGACGACAACATAGTCGCCGTCAAAGATGCCCGCCTCGATCATCGAGTCGCCTTTGACCGTGAGCAAGAACGAAGCCGTGTCGCCCACGACCTGCTTGGGCAGGGGCAGGCTCTCCTCGATATTCTGTTCGGCTAAGATCGGCGTGCCGGCTGCGACTCGCCCGACCAGAGGCAACATGACGATACTATTGGGGATATCGGGCAGGATGTCAGGCATCGGCGCGTCAGGGCCATCGAGCAGCAGCGTCAGGCCGCGCGCAGTCGATGTGTCGCGGCGGATAAAGCCCAGGCCCTCCAGCGTGTTCAGCTGCGAATGGACAGATGACGAGGAAGACAGGCCGACAGCCTCGCCGATCTCGCGGACGCTGGGTGGGTAGGAATTCTCACGCAAAAAAGTAGAGAGGAAGTCCAGGATATCTCGCTGGCGTGCGCTCAGCTGCTCTTGATCTAACACCTTGCCTCCTTTTATCACATTCGTTAGCTAGCATTATACGGCATCCGGCCGAGAATAGCAAACAAATGTTCGAAGAATTTTGAGCAGCTGTTTTTTGGTAGTCTGTCAGTCGTCTTGAAGCTTGATGTAGAGCTCGCTAAAGACCCGGGCGGCCACATCCGCAGTCAGCCGCACATAGTCTTTGTGGGTCGAGCAGCCGCCGCCCCAGTCCTCGGCGATCTCTTCGGCCACCTCATCGGCCATCGCGGCCAGCTCTTCGCTCGAAATCTTACGCATCAGGGTCTTCTCCTTTTAACTATGGCCGACGCTATTTAAGCAGTGGCCGGGCTCACCATTTTACGGCAAGCTTCAGCGGCACAGGCCTTTAGGGGGAGAAAAGACAGGCCATTGGCGCCCGCCGTCGGCCGTTGCCGGCAGACGGTCAGGCTTTAGTCATCGTGCTGTAAGGTGGCAGAATGCAAGGGTGGCGGCCAGGGCGGTTCTGCCAACGATTTTGCTGTCCGATAAATCGGGCGGCTTGGCTACTGTCCGATATTTGCCCTAGACACAAACAAATGTTCGATATACCCGTTTTTAACACTTTGATATGACTGGATTTCTAAAAGCGCTGGTTGTCGCAGTGAAACGAGCTGAGAGAGGGCGATCGGGCCCAGGTATTATCCGGTCGCCCTTTTTGTTTTCGAAATAATCCTCCGCATATCCTTGTTGCTCACGATCTCCGTGTCGGTGTAGAAGCCGAACGCGTCATGCAGCGCGTCGGTGACAGCGCTGCGATCGCAGGCAGGCTGGTAGCCTTCCCCTTCCTGCCTGATGAAGTCCATGCTGCGCATGGCTGCGACGATCTCCTCCATCGAGAAGCGCCCATCCAGCCGCTGCTCGATTACCCGGCAGATCACAAGGGCGATGAAGCAGGTGGCGAAATGCGCCTCGATACGGTTGTCGCGGTGCAGGTAGACCGGCCGTGACTTGAACTCGTGCTTCATGATGCGGAAGCATTCCTCGATCTCCCACCTGCCCTTGTTCACCTTGATGATGCCCGAGACGTCCCCCTCGAGGTTCGTGGCCACGCCGTAGAGCCCGTCATACGCGGCCTCGGACTCGATGGCCGCCTCGTCCAGCGTGAAGACGCTCCTTTCGGCTATCTCGCCGTCAGGGGTGACGGGCGTCGATGCGATGAAGCGCCTGTAGTCGTTCTGCCTGTGCTTGGCGGCCTTCTTCGGGTTCTTCTCCAGGAGCCTTGCCGCCCGTTCCACCTGGCGTGCGCGGATGCGCCTTTGGTACGCGGCGTACTTGGGCGAGTACGTGACGACGATCCTTTGCTCCAGCCCCCCGTCGTTTATCCAGCGCTCCTTGTAATAGATGTCGTCCAGGCGGGCGTCCCCGTCGATGCCTGCAAGGTCGAACGTGCCTGGACGGCCGAGCACCTGCCAGCCCCGCCTGTCCAACGCCCATTCGCGCAGGTAGGCCTTCAGGGACCTGATGGACTGGGTGGTGACGAAGCGGCGCGTGCGGGAGTCGTTGAACCTCCTGTTGGCGGCGCTGGCCAGCCCGGCGTCCGTGCAGACCACGAACTCCGACAGGCTGAAGTCTTTGAGGATGCATTGCTCGAGCGGGCTTAACGTGACCTGCTCGTTGGTGTTCCCAGGGTGGATGGAGAACGCCAGCGGGATGCCGGAGGCATCCATGAAGAGGCCCATCTCCACTATCGGGCTCGGGCGGTTCTGCCAACGATTTTGCTGTCCGATAAATCGGGCGGCTTGGTTACTGTCCGATATTTGCCCTAGACACGAACAAATGTTCGATATATACTACCTGAACATGTTCACAAACGCTTGTTCGATTGCCCGGCCTGGTTGCTTGGGTCGGCCAAAACGGGATTGAGGAGTGCAGGAGATGAAAGAGAGACTGTTCTATATAGTTGAGGGCTGCCGTGGCGAAGATGCCTACCGGGCGAGCAAGGCCGATGTGGCCGCGATGGTCGTGGCCGCCCTGGTCTTTTGCGCCGTCATCTTTGCTGCTCCCTGGTTGGGGTATTAAAGGGCATGGGCGATGAAGAGACCAAAAAGGCGTGGCACAAAGGCTGCAATGCCCGCACGGCACCATGTACCACGGGCCCTTCCCCCAGCTTGGCTGAAAAGGCACAGCAAAAAGGTCTGGCTGAAAGGAATGGTCAAATTAGAGACTTGGCATTGAAACACAAGATGTTGTGTGCTAACCTCAATCTAAATTCTGCAAATGGGGTTGATGCCATGCGTTGTGCTGCCTGCGGTTGTCCAGATTCCAAGGTCGTTGATTCCCGTCCATCTGACGATGGGCTATCAATCCGTCGCCGTCGCGAGTGCTTGAATTGTGGTGCCCGCTTTACGACCTACGAGCGGCATTTTGAGTCGCCTCTGATCGTTATCAAGAACAGCCGCTCATCCGAGCCCTTTGACCGCCAAAAGCTGATGCGCGGCCTCATGACGGCCACTAAAAAGCGTGGTATCCCGCCCGCCCGCCTCGAAGCCCTGATCGACAACATCGAGTCAGAGCTGCGGAATACTTTAAAGAACGAGGTGCGCTCGACCGTGCTGGGCGAAATGGTCTTAGAGCGGCTGCGCGATATCGACGATGTTGCCTATATCCGTTTTGCCTCGGTCTACAAAGACTTCAAGAATGCCGATGAGTTCAAGAACGCCCTGGCAAAGCTCGACCATTGATGTGCCTCTCATTAGCCCCCGCCACTTCTCTGGCGGGCCCAGATACCCCAGATACGAGTAAAAGAAGCTGGGCTGGACAATGACCAAGGTTCAGATAAAACGCCTGGACAAGGGCGTCGCACTGCCCAAAACGGCTTACAGCGGCGACGCCGGCTTTGACCTTGAGGCGGCTGTAGACTGCGTTTTAGCCCCGGGAGAACGGGCGATGGTTTCCACCGGCTTGGCCGTGGCCATCCCTGAGGGGTTTGCCGGCCTCGTCATACCGCGCAGCGGCCTGGCCTGGCACCATGGCCTCAGCCTGGTCAACACGCCTGGGCTGATCGACAGCCACTATCGCGGAGAGCTGCGTGTCATCGCCATCAACCACGACCTGGGCGAGCCGATCCAGATCAAGCGGGGCGACCGGATTGCCCAGCTGGTCATCGTGGCCTTGCCGGCCATCGAGTTTGCCGAGGTCGCAGAGTTGGACGACACAGACAGGGGCGCCCAGGGCTTTGGCAGCAGCGGCCTGGCCGGCCAAAAGCCAGAGGCCACGGCCGAGAACCAAGAGAAAAGGACGTAGAAAAAGAATGCCCAAGGACCCACAAGGACTGTTTAACCCCCAACGGCCGAGCAAGCAGTTGCTGATGCGCCACCCCCAGACCATCGCGAACATCGAGGCGCGCTATCAGGGGCAGCAGAACGCCGCCCTCTCCGAGCTCGGAGAAGCGCAGCGTAAGAGGGCCGTGGCCGGCCTCTTGAGCTGGGAGCCCGATGTCGTCGTGACTTCTCCACTTGACCGTTGCCGGTCGATTGCCGAGCCGGTGGCCGAAGGACTGGGCATCGAGTTGATTGTTGACGACCGCCTGATGGAGATGAGCTTTGGTTTGTTAGAGGGCTTGACCTATGATCAGATAACCGAGCGCGGGCTGGCTTTTCCTTGGGATGCCAGCACCGGTGCCTGGCCGGTCGAAGGCGCCGAGACGATCGCCCAGTTTGCCGCCCGGGTGCAAAGCGCTGCTGACGACCTGATTCTGCATGAAGGCCGCGTGGCCTCGGTTGTCCACGGCGGCGTGGTGCGTGGCATCACCAGTTATTGGATGCAGATCGCCGACGAGGGCTTTTGGTTGATGGCGGTGCGCAATGTAGAGTCGGCCTGTTTTAGCGCGGACGGCTTTGGGAGCATCTTTTTAGAAGGGTTTGGCCTGCATCCAGAATGGCTGGCCAGCTTTAAGTAGAGGGGCCAGCGCGGTCGGCCAGCGCGGTCGGCCAGCGCGGTCGGCCAGC
>WRFC01000014.1 GCA_009779015.1 Coriobacteriia bacterium
CCTGGACATCGTCCAACCCCAGCGTGCTGGCCATCGGTGCCGACGGCTCGTTCGCGCGCCTGGCCTCGGGCACCGCGCAGGTCACCGGCCGCTTTGGCGCGGCCTCGGCCACCTCCAACAATATCAGTGTGCTGTTTGCCCCGGCTATCAGCACCACCGCCCTGCCCAGTGGCCAAGCGGGAGCAGGCTATAGCCAAGCCCTAGCTGCCACGGGCGACGCGCCCATCACCTGGTCGCTGGCCGCTGGGGCCTTGCCGCCAGGGATGACCCTGACGGCGTCTGGCCTGGTCACGGGCATACCCACGGCCTCTGGCAGCTTTAGCTTTACGGCCAAGGCCACAAACGCGGCCGGCAGCGCTACCAAGGCGCTAAAGCTCACAGTGGCGCCGCCGACCACACCGGCCGTGCCGGTGACGCGGGTCAACCTGAGCACGACGGCCAAAACTGTGATCGACGGTCAGGGCTTTACGCTCTCGGCCACGGTCAGCCCGGCCAACGCCACAGACACGACCGTTACCTGGTCGAGCAGCAACCCGGCTGTGGCCACGGTCAATGCCACGACCGGCGCGGTCGCGGCCAAGGCGGTCGGCTCGGTGGTCATCACGGCCACGGCGGCGGGCGGCAACGCCAAGGCCACCTGCACGGTCAAGGTCAACCCCAAGCCGCCCACGGGCGCACCCAAGGTCTCGGCCCAGCCGGCCTCGGCCGTCTACTATGTCAAGCAGACGGCAACGGCCTTAAAGGTCACGGCCGCGTCGCCCGACGGCGGCACGCTGAGCTACCAGTGGTATTCCAATACCACCAACTCGACGACCGGGGCCAAGCTCTTGACCGGCCAGACCAAGGCCACCTACACGCCCCCCACCACCAAGGCCGGCGTGACTTACTACTTCTGCAAGGTGACGAACAAAAACACCGGCACTTCTCCCGGTACAAAGGCTGTGAACAGCGGGCGGGCTGCCGTGCGTGTGACCGCCGACCTGAACAAGCGGGTCGTGATGCTTGACCCGACGGCCAAGACCTCGCTCAGGCTCGAGATCCCCGGGCAGTCTAAGCTGGCGGGCGTGCAGGCCGGCCTCTGGGCAAACAACTCCGGGCCCAACCAACGCTACTATCTAACGCGCGATGCCAACGGGCTCTACCGGCTGAAATGCGTCGACTCTGGCCTTTACCTGACCGTCAAGGGCGGCAAGGTGGCCAATGGCACGCCCATCGTGCAGGCGGCCTCTTCGACCAGCCTGGCCCAGCGCTTCAAGATCAGCTACGAGGCCAGCGGCCAGTACACACTGGTCTCGGCACTGAACCCCGGCTACGTCGTTGCGGTGGCGGGCACCAGCGTCAAGTCGGGCGCCGCCATCGTGCTGCAAAAGCGCAGCACCACATCGGCCACGCAGACCTTCAAGATCAGCACCGTGGCACCTGTGGTTGCCAGCGGCACGGTCGTGACGATCAAGAACTCGCTGACCGGGCGCTATATCGATATCTCGGGCGCCTCGCTGGCCAACAACGCCCCGGCCATCACCTGGAGCGCCAATAGCGGCAAGAACCAGCGCTTTCTCTTGACTTTCAACGCCACGACGGGCTATTACACGATCGCCCCGACGCACTCCGGCAAGGCCCTGAGCGTCAAGGCCGGTGCGGCCTTTGGCCGGGGCACGCAGCTCTTCCAGTCCACCAGCAATAGCGCCCTGGCCCAACAATGGGACATCAAGCTGAACAGCAACGGCACCTACACCATCTATCAGCCGAGCTCGCGCTTTGCGCTCTCGGCCGAGGGCGGATCAAAGGTCCTTGGCACCCCGGTCATCATCTGGCCGGCTAACGGTGCAGGCGACCAGGCCTGGGTGTTCAAAAAACAATAAACAGAAGGCTGCGGGGCAGACGCGGACCACACACGGGCCGGGCACCAAAAGGGCGCCCGGCCCGTTTTACCCTCAGGCCCGCTCAAGCCCCAGTCCCCAGCAACCAGTCCAAGGCGTTGACCTGCCTGATTCCGTTATGCGATGTCAAAGGGGTGAGGTCCATAGTCAAGAGGTGCTTAGGATTATGGTCCCGGATCGCAAGAAGCGGGGCAAGTTCGCGCTCTAAGGTCGCACCATCAGCGCTGATGACAGTCGAGGCTACCTGAAAGTATTCCTCGCCGTCTTCACCGACAGCTACAAAATCAACCTCTCGGTCGCCGACTTTTCCGATGCTGACATCGTAACCGCGCCGTAAAAGCTCTAGAAAAACGACGTTTTCCAAAATATGCCCGGCATCTGCTTGTTTGCTGCCCAGCAGAGTCCGGCGCAAGCCCAGGTCGGCAGCGTAGTATTTATCCCCCGTCTTCAGGTGCTGCTTGCCTTTGATGTCAAAGCGTCCGATCCGGTAAAGGATAAAACTGTCTGTCAGTGCTTGCAGGTAGTTCTCGACAGTGTGCACTGTGGTCTTTCGGCCTGCAGACGTCAGTGCGTCAGATATGCTCTTGGTCGAACAGGTATTTCCAACATTATCAAACATGAAATGCACAACGCTCTGAAGCATTAAGACATCCGGAAACCGCCTTCGGGTCAAAATGTCTTTAGCGATAACCGTATCAAAGATGCCTTGGAGGTAAAGCCTTCTGTCCTTTTGAGAAGAAAGCTCCAAAGTGTATGGAAACGCCCCGTTTTGGATGTAGTCCATGTAAAGGCGTTCTGGGTTCCTGCTGTCGGTGAATGCTGAGGCGTATTCTCTAAACGACAGGGGAAGCATCTTTATTTCTATATAGCGGCCCGAGAGCAGGGTTGCCAGCTCTCCACTGAGCAGGTAGGCGTTAGAGCCGGTGATGTAGATGTCGCAGTTCTTCTTGATGTAAAGGCTGTCGACAGCCTTTTGGAAGTCCGTGACCTGCTGTGGCTCATCGATGAAGACATACATCCTCTGGTCAGGCAGCAGCCTGCTATTTACATAGTCATACAGCTGCCAGCTAGTCTGGATGTCAAAGGCTTCGCCATCTTCAAGGTTTAGGCTAATGATCTGCGAATCCGCGACGCCTTGGGTCTTCAGGTATTCCTGGAAAAGCTCCAGCAAAGTCGATTTGCCACATCTCCTGATACCGGTTACGACTTTGACCAGCTGTTTGTCGCGAAAGCGGATCAGGATGTCGAGGTATTCGTTTCTTGGGATCATCGTAATATGTCTGCCTTTCAAGGATGGAGTTGCAAAGCCTCTAATTGCCTCTGGAAATTTGCAGTACATCTACAATAACATATAAAAAATACTAAGTTATTGCAGGATATCTGCAATAACTTGTACTTGGGATCATTGTCCCGGATCGCGTATAGCGGGGCAAGACCGTGCGCCAGGTTGTTTCTCCAACTATGGGCACGCCCGGCGGCGTTGCATTTGACATACAGGACTTTTTACTCTAATATTTCTCGTTGCGGTTTTTTCGATAAGAGCGTTTTGTCTGTATTTTAGACTCTTCTAAGATCAAGAATGGCAAACCGGACACGATGTCAAATTGCGGTTTACTCAAGAAAACCCTTGAGAAGCCACACAAAAGCCGCGCAACGCGAAAGCCGCGCAACCAGAAAGTCAGGCCCAGGCGCCACGCTCACGGCACACGGCACTAATAGCCGCCCCAGCGAGCAGCGCCAAGCAGTAAGCACTAAGCGTTAAGTAGAAGTAGAACAGAAGTAGCACAGAAGTAGAAAGGACGAAGTTTTGCCGACAATCAACCAGTTGATCCGCAAGGGTCGTCGGGACCTGGTCCAGAAAAAGAAGACCCCGGCACTCAAAGGCAACCCGCAAAAGCGCGGCGTCTGCACCCGCGTCTACACTACTACTCCAAAGAAACCAAACTCCGCCTTGCGCAAGGTCGCACGCGTGCGCCTGGTCAACGGCATGGAGGTCACGGCTTACATCCCCGGCATCGGCCACAACCTGCAAGAGCACTCGATGGTCCTGATCCGCGGAGGCCGCGTGCGCGACCTTCCGGGCGTCCGATACAAGGTCATCCGTGCCACCCTTGACTGTGCGGCCGTCAACGACCGCAAGCAGGCTCGCTCGCGCTATGGCGCCAAGAAGCCCAAGTAAGGAGAAGAGATAATATGCCGCGTCGTGCCGCAGCCCAACGCCGGGAGATCGCCCCGGATGCCATATTCAATAACCGGCTGGTTACCCAGCTGATCAATAAGATCCTCTTGGACGGCAAGAAGTCGGTCGCCGAGACCATCGTCTACAGCGCCTTTGACATCGTCAAAGAAAAATCGGGAGACGACCCACTGACCATCTTTAAAAAGGCCATGGACAACGTCCGCCCAACACTCGAGGTCAAGCCCAAGCGCGTCGGCGGGGCTACTTACCAGGTGCCGATGGAGGTCAACAGCCGGCGGGCAACCACCCTGGCCATCCGCTGGATCGTCGACTTCTCGCGTCGCCGCAAAGAAAAGACCATGTCTGAGCGCCTCTCGGCCGAGATCCTCGATGCCGCCAACGGCGTCGGCACCTCGGTCAAAAAGCGCGAAGACATCTACAAGATGGCAGAGGCCAACCGGGCCTTCTCCCATTATCGTTTTTAGGCATTAAAGGACACTTAGTACAAATGGCTAGAACAGCACTCAAAGATACCCGTAACATCGGCATCATGGCCCACATCGATGCCGGTAAGACCACGACTACTGAGCGGATCCTTTACTATACCGGCAAGTCGCACAAGATCGGCGAGGTGCACGATGGCGCGGCCACGATGGACTGGATGAAGCAAGAGCAAGAACGCGGCATCACGATCACATCGGCCGCCACCACCTGTTTTTGGAAGGACCACCGCATCCAGATCATCGACACCCCCGGGCATGTCGACTTCACGGCCGAGGTCGAGCGCAGCTTGCGCGTGCTCGATGGCACCGTGGCGGTCTTTTGCGCCGTCGGCGGCGTTCAGCCGCAGTCCGAGACGGTCTGGCGCCAGGCGCACCGCTATCACGTGCCGCGCATCGCCTTCATCAACAAGATGGACCGCGTCGGTGCCGACTTCTTCTCGGTCATCCATCAGATGGAGGACCGCTTAAGCACCAAGACCGCGATCTTGCAGCTCCCGATCGGCTCAGAGGACCGCTTCACGGGCATCATCGACCTTGTCACGATGACCGCCTGGCATTTCAACGAAGACGAAAAAGGCATGATCTACCCCGCCGAGGAAGATATCCCGGACGGCTATAGCGAGCGTGCCCGGCAATATCACGACCAGCTGGTCGAGATGGCGGCGGAATACGACGACGACCTCATGATGAAGGTCCTCGAAGGCGAGCAGTACTCGGTCGAAGAGGTCAAGGCCGCGCTGCGCAAGGCCACGCTGGCCTCCGCCTTAACGCCGGTCATCTGTGGGGCCTCGTTTAAGAACAAAGGCATCCAGCAGCTGCTCGACACGATTATCGACTACCTGCCCTCGCCGCTTGATATCCCCTCGATCAAGGGCATAGACGCCAAGACCGGTGCCGAGGTTGAGCGCCATGCCGATACCAAAGAGCCTTTCAGCGCCTTGGCCTTCAAGGTCATGACCGACCCCTTTGTGGGCAAGCTGACCTATTTTCGCGTCTATTCCGGCCAACTTGAGGCCGGTAGCTATGTCTTGAACGCCACCAAAGACAAAAAAGAGCGCGTCGGGCGCCTGCTTGAGATGCATGCCGCCTCACGCGAGGATATCGAGGTCGTCATGGCGGGCGACATCTGCGCCGCTGTCGGCCTCAAAGACACGACCACCGGCGACACGCTCTGCGCCGAGAACAGCCCCGTGATCCTCGAGTCGATGACCTTCCCTGACCCTGTCATCGACATCGCCATCGAGCCCAAGACCAAGGCCGAGCAAGACAAGCTGGGCGTGGCGCTGCAAAAGCTGGCCGAAGAGGACCCGACCTTCAAGGTCTCGACCAATCAAGAGACCGGCCAGACCGTGATCGCCGGCATGGGCGAGCTCCATCTCGAAATCATCGTCGACCGCCTTTTGCGCGAGTTCAAGGTCGAGGCCAATATCGGCAAGCCGCAGGTGGCCTACCGCGAGACGGCCGGCAAAGACGTCGCCGGTATCGAAGGCAAGTTCATCAGGCAGTCCGGCGGCCGCGGCCAGTACGGGCACGCCGTTATCAACCTGATCAAACAAGAGCCCGGCGCCGGCTATGCCTTCGAGAACAAGATCGTCGGCGGCGTCATCCCCAAAGAATACATAACCCCGGTCGACCGCGGCATCCAAGAGGCCCTGGCCTCCGGCGTGATCGCCGGCTACCCCGTTGTCGATATCAAGGTCGAGCTGGTCGACGGCTCTTACCACGAGGTCGACTCCTCTGAGGCGGCCTTTAAGATCGCCGGCTCGATGGCTGTCAAAGATGCCTTGCGCAAGTCGGCGCCCGTCCTCTTAGAGCCGATGATGGATGTCGAAGTCGAAACGCCCGAAGACTACCTGGGCGACGTTATGGGCAACCTCTCATCGCGGCGCGGCCAGATCCAAGGCATCGAGGACCGTGGCGGTGCCAAGGTCATCCACGCCCTGGTGCCGCTTTCCGAGATGTTCGGTTATGCCACCGACCTGCGTTCCTCGACCCAGGGGCGCGCGTCGTACACGATGCAGTTCTCGGCCTATGAGCCGGTTCCAAAGAGTATTGCTGAAGAGATCGTATCCAAAGCTGGAGGTAACGCGTAAATGGCTGCACAGAAAATCAGGATCAGCCTCAAGGGCTATGATCACGAGGTCGTCGACCAATCGACAAAGCTGATTGTCGACACCGCCCAAAAGACCGGTGCCCGCGTCTCGGGCCCGATCCCGCTGCCCACGCGGCGCGAGTCTTTCTGCGTGATCCGTTCTCCCCATAAAGACAAAGACAGCCGCGAGCAGTTTGAGATGCGCACCCACAAGCGCATCATCGATATCCACGAGCCGACCGCCAGTACGGTAGACTCGCTGACGCGCCTGGACCTCCCGCCGGGGGTCGAGATCGACCTGCAGCTGTAAAGACGGTTGCGTTGGCACCGGCTGCCCGACGGCAGGGGTAGACAGTACTAAAAGTGTGGATAAAAGCGTGGATTTACGGTCCTCTGGGACGATGCCAAATGCATCGAATGGGCCTACGACCGTGGAAGGATAAAGGTAAGCAAGGATGAGCAAGATGATTCTGGGACGAAAACTGGGCATGACCCAGGTCTGGTCGGAAGACGACCGCCTGGTGCCCGTGACCGTCATCCAGGCGGGGCCCTGTGTGGTCACGCAATTGAAGACGACCGAGAAAGAGGGCTACGAGGCCATCCAGATCGGCTATCAAGAAGTCGCCGAGCGCAAGCTGAACAAGCCGTTGCTTGGGCACCTCGAGAAATCTGGCGTCACGCCCCGCAAGGTACTGCGTGAGTTGAGGGTCGACTCGGCCGCAGACTACGAGCTGGGGCAAGAGATCAAGGTGGACGAGTTTGCCGAGGCCAAGAAGGTCCACGTCACGGGCATCAGCAAGGGCAAGGGCTTTGCCGGCGTCATCAAGAGGCACAACTACAGTGGCGGCCCCGGCGGCCACGGTTCGCACTTCCACCGCATCCCTGGCTCGATCGGCCAATGCGCTACGCCGTCAAGGGTCTTCAAGGGCCTGCGCCTGCCCGGCCACATGGGCGTCGACAAGGTGACCGTCAAGAACTTAGAGCTGGTCAAGATCGACAGCGATCAGAACCTGATGTTGGTCAAAGGCGCCGTCCCTGGCGGCAAGGGTGCGCTCGTCAGCATCCGGATCGCACGATAGGAAGGTTGCTGAGATGACTGCCTTAAAAGTAGATATCGCAAACCGCAGCGGCGAGAAGGTCGGCAGCACGACCCTGGCCGAGGAGGTTTTCTCGATCGCTCCGAATATCCATGTCATGCATGAGGTCTGCCGCGCCCAGATGGCCGAGGCTCGCCAGGGCACACACGACACCAAGACCAGGGGCCAGGTCAGCGGCGGCGGGCGCAAGCCCTTCCGCCAGAAAGGCACAGGCCGTGCCCGTCAGGGCACGATCAGGGCGCCGCACTATGCGGGCGGCGGCACGGTCTTTGGGCCGCACCCGAAGAGCCATGCCTTCAAGGTCAACCGCCGCGAGATAAAGTTGGCGCTGCGCTCGATCTTGTCGGCCAAGGCGGCCGAAGGCGTGCTTAAGCTGGTCGAGGACCTCGACTACGAAAAGCCTTCGACCAAAGAGGCCGTAGCCACGCTGAATGCGCTTGAGATCGTGGGCCGGGTAACGATCGTGGTCGCTGACAACGACGTCAACGCCTTCCTCTCTTTCCGCAACATCCCGACCGTCCGGATCATCCCGGTCTCTGAAATGAACACTTATGACTTTGTCGACAACAAGTCGTTGTTGCTGACCAAGGCTGCTTTGAGCCGCATCGAGGAGGTGCTCAAATAATGGAGGACCCCCGTCAGGTAATTCTGCGTCCGATTATCTCGGAGCGCTCTTATGACTTGATCAATGAGAACCGCTACACCTTTGAGGTGGCCAAAAAGGCCAACAAGATCGAGATCCGCCAGGCCATCGAATCGATCTTCAAGGTTGATGTCTTGAAGGTCAACACGATGCGCGTGAGTGGCAAGCCCAAGCGTCAGCGCAACGCCAAAGGTTACACACGCTCGTGGAAAAAGGCGATCGTCACACTGGCCGAAGGCCAGACGATTGAAGCCTTCGGCGCTTAAGGCCGTTGGTTAGGCAATGACGGCAATCGCGGCATCGCTGGCGCAAGCTCGCTGACAGTGAACTGAACCGAGAGTAAGAGGTATCAGACGATGGCAATTAAGCAATACAAGCCGACATCTCCGGGACGTCGCTTCCAAAGTGTCTCTGATTTCAAAGAGATCACGGCGACGACCCCTGAGAAAAAGCTGACAGAACCGCTCCCCAAGAAGGCGGGGCGCAACAACTACGGTCGTATCACGACCCGCCATCAAGGCGGCGGACATAAGCGTAAATACCGGGTGATCGACTTCAAGCGTTCCAAAGACGGCGTTCCGGCCAAGGTCGCGACGATCGAGTACGACCCCAACCGCTCGGCCCGCATCGCTCTTCTCCACTATCTTGATGGTGCCAAGGCCTACATTCTGCACCCCAAGGGCCTGAAGGTCGGCGACATCGTCTCAAGCGGGGCGGGGTCAGATATCAAGCCCGGCAACAGCCTGGTCCTCAAAGACATCCCGGTCGGCACGACGATCCACGCTGTCGAGCTGCAGCCGGGCAAGGGTGCCGCCCTCGCCCGCAGCGCTGGCACCTCGATCCAGCTGATGGGCAAAGAAGGCAATTACGCCATCCTGCGCATGCCCTCTTCAGAGATGCGCCGCGTGCTCATCACCTGCCGCGCAACGATCGGCGAGGTCGGTAACGCCGAGCATGCCAATATCAAGATCGGCAAGGCCGGCCGCAAACGCTGGATGGGTGTGCGCCCGACCGTCCGCGGCACCGTTATGAACCCGGTAGACCACCCCCATGGCGGCGGCGAGGGCAAGAACAAGTCAGCTGGCCGCCATCCTGTCACCCCCTGGGGCGTTCCGACCAAAGGCCATCGCACCCGCAACAAGAAAAAGGCCTCGAGCAGGCTGATCATACGTAGGCGTAAGAAGTAAATGAGGAACGGGAGAATACTGTGAGTAGAAGCCTGAAGAAAGGGCCGTTCGTCGAACCGCGTCTGCTCGGTCGCATCACAAAGATGAATGAGGCCGGGGAGAAGAGCGTGATCAAGACCTGGTCGCGTGCTTCAACCATCTTTCCCGAGATGGTCGGACATACGATCGCCGTGCACGATGGGCGCAAGCATGTGCCGGTCTATATAACTGAGAGCATGGTCGGGCACAAGCTTGGCGAGTTTGCCGCCACCCGTACCTTCCGCGGACACGCGGGCGACAAGAAAGGCAAGAGGTAATGGAAGCTAAAGCTCAAGCCCGTTACGTTCGGGTGTCACCACGCAAGGCACGCCTCGTCATCGATATGATCCGTGGGAAAGAGGTCCTGCGCGCGCGCGAGATACTCCAGTTCTCGGATCGCAACGTTGCCGAGGTGATTGAGAAATGCCTGAACAGCGCAGTCGCAAATGCTGAGCGAGAAGGTGCCAAAGCCAGCAGCCTCGTGGTCAAGACGACTTACGCCGATGATGGCCCAACGATGAAGCGCTACCGTCCGCGCGCCAAAGGCTCAGCCTCGCGGATCCGCAAGCGCACCTGCCACATCACCGTTATCGTCGCAACCCCGAAGGAGGCCTAGCACACATGGGTCAGAAGGTTTATCCCACAGGATTCCGTCTTGGTATCACAGAGGACTGGCGCAGCCGTTGGTATGCCGATAAAGGGTATGCCGAGAATCTCGCAAACGACCTCGAGATCCGCAAGTTTCTTGAGAAACGCCTGGTCCGTGCTGCGATCTCACGGGTGGACATCGAGCGGGCCGGCGATAAGATCAAGGTCGGCATCACGACTGCCCGTCCCGGCATCGTGATCGGTAAGAAGGGCGCTGATATCGACGCCCTGCGCAAAGAGCTCGAAACGATTGCGAACGGCCATGTCAGCGTCGAAGTGATCGAGATCAAGCGCCCCGAGCTCGACGCTGTCTTAGTCGCCCAATCCGTGGCCGAGCAGCTCGAAGGCCGCGTCGCTTTCAGACGCGCGATGCGCAAGGCCGTGCAATCGGCCCGCAAGAGCGGCGTCCAAGGCATCCGCATCCAATGCTCCGGACGCCTGGGCGGCGCCGAGATGAGCAGGCGCGAGTGGTACCGCGAAGGCCGTGTGCCCCTGCATACGCTGCGCGCCAAGATCGATTATGGGTTTGCCACAGCGGCTACGACCATGGGGTCCATAGGCGTCAAGGTCTGGATGTACCACGGCGAGAAGCAACCTGGCCAACCGGCTCCAAACCCCGCACTTGAAGGCTCGTCCCGTCCGCAGCGATCACGCCGCGGCGAAGGGAGGAAGTAAGACATGCTTATCCCCAAACGCGTTAAACACCGCAAGGTGCAACGCGGTTCGATGAAAGGCACAGCCAAGGGGGGCACCGAGCTGAATTTCGGTACCTATGGCATCCAAGCCCTCGAACCGCACTGGATCACGAACCGCCAGATCGAGGCAGCCCGTGTGGCCATGACCCGTCACATGAAGCGTGGCGGCCGCGTCTGGATCACGATCTTTCCAGACAAGCCGATCACCAAAAAACCGGCTGAGACGAGGATGGGCTCAGGCAAAGGCAACCCCGAAGAATGGGTGGCTGTGGTCAAGCCCGGGCGGATCATGTTCGAGATCGCCGATGTTGAGGAAGACATAGCTGTCCAGGCTTTGCGCTTGGCCATCCAGAAGTTACCGATCAAGTGCAAGATTGTGACCCGTGAAGGCGACGGGGAGGTATAAATGAAAGCAAACGAAATCAGAGGGTTGTCACATGACGACCTCCAGGTGAAGCTCAAAGACAGCCGCACCGAGCTCTTTAACCTGCGCTTCCAAATGGCCACCAGCCAGTTGGACAACACGGCACGCATCAAGCTAGTAAAAAAAGACATCGCCCGGGTCCTGACTGAGATCCGCGAGCGCGAGAGCAACGCCGCAGAGGACTCAGCGAGCGTGGCAGCGGATTCAGTGAAGTAAGGAAGAGTGACGAGAGATGACTGAAACCAACGAGACGCGCAATATGCGCAAGGTGCGTCAAGGCATAGTAGTTTCTGCTGCTGGCGACAAGACCTGCGTCGTCGAGATCAAAGACCGCAAGTCGCATGGCGTCTATGGAAAGATGATCACCACGACTAAGAAGCTCCACGTCCATGACGAGGAGAACAGCGCAGGCATCGGCGACGTTGTCAGCGTGATGGAGACGCGTCCCATATCCAAGCTCAAGAGATGGCGTCTGACAAAGATAATCGAGAAGGCCCAGTAAGGAGTCAGAAGCGATGATTCAGGCTGAAAGCATGTTACAGGTCGCCGATAACTCCGGTGCCCGGCGTGTTCAATGCATCAAGGTCCTCGGCGGATCAAAAAGGCGTTACGCCAGCCTTGGTGACGTGATCGTCTGCGCGGTCAAAGAGGCCACGCCAGGCGGCAACGTAAAAAAGGGCGAAGTCGTACGCTGTGTGATCGTCCGCACAAAAAAAGAAGTGCGCCGCAAAGACGGCAGCTACATCAAGTTCGACCAGAACGCCGCTGTCGTGATCGATGCCTCAGGTTCTCCGCGGGGCACCCGGATCTTTGGCCCAGTAGCCCGTGAGCTGCGTGACAAGCGCTATATGAAGATCGTCTCTCTCGCGCCCGAGACGCTCTAGGCTTCAGACGCTGTAAGGAGTACGCGATAAAGATGAGTAATAAAACGCCTAATAAGATGCGCATCCATAAAGGTGACAAAGTCAAGGTGATCAGCGGCAAAGACAGGGGCGCTATCGGCCCAGTCATGAAGGCGCTGCCCGAGAACCGCAAAGTGATCGTCGAGAAGGTGGCAGTGGCCAAGAAGGCCCAGCGCCCGACCCGGCTCAACCCATCCGGCGGGATCATGTCCATCGAAAGACCGATCCATGTCTCGACGGTCATGTTGATCTGCCCCAAATGTAACGAGACGACGCGGGTCGAGATCAAAGCCGTTGATGGTAAGAAACTTCGTTTTTGCAAGAAATGCCACAAGGAGATCGATTAACTATGACAGCCAGACTTAAAGAGCGCTATGTCTCTGAGATCGCTCCAGCGTTAAAAAACGATCTGGGCAAGACGAATGTCCATGAGGTCCCGCGCCTCGAGAAGATCGTGGTAAACATGGGCGTGGGCGCGGCTACGCAAGACAGCAAGCAGCTCGATGCTGCTGTCACCGACCTCAAAGCGATCACCGGGCAACAGCCCAAGATCTGCCGCGCCAAGAAATCAATTGCCAGCTTCAAACTGCGCACAGGCATGGCCATCGGTGCCAAGGTGACCTTGCGGGGCGAACGCATGTGGGAGTTCTTAGACCGCGTGCTGGCCACCGCCATCCCCCGCATCCGCGACTTTCGAGGGATCTCGGACACCAGCTTTGACGGTCGGGGCAACTATACTTTTGGTGTGACCGAACAGTTGATTTTCCCCGAGATCGATTATGACAAGGTCGATCGGACACGAGGAATGGATATCACCTTTGTGACGTCGGCCAACAATGATGAAGACGCTCGGGCACTCTTTGATGCCCTGGGCTTTCCCTTCAGAAGGAATTAGGAGAGGTTATGGCAAAGAAGTCGATGATCGCCAAAGCACATCGTA
>WRFC01000015.1 GCA_009779015.1 Coriobacteriia bacterium
AGGGCAACCTCTTGCTCTAGCTGGTATTTCTCTTCTAAGACGCGCTCGAGGGCGGTCTCGACCGTCAGGCTGTTGGCCGAGGCCTCTTGCAGGTCGTTGGCCAGCTCTTGGCGGGTCAGGCGGTTGACGGCCAGTTCGGTGCTGCTCTCATCAAGCATCGCCCGCAGTATCTCGTTTTCTTGGCGCTGTGACTTCAAGGTCTCGCTGAGGTCGGTGAGCAGGCCTTCGCGCTGCTCGATGCGCTCTGCGAGCTCGCGGATATTGGCTTTCAGCCTCTGGTTCTCGGGCTCGCTGGCGCTTGGCGCCGTGTTGTCCCGCACCTCGTCGTGCCCTGCCTCGCCGCCTTGCCCCCCAAGGCCTTGTGCCCCACCGCCTTGCGCCCCGATGCCGCGTTGCCCAGCGTAATTCTCGAGAGCCGGCCCTTCTGGGCTTTCGGGCTCGTAACCGGCCACACCCAAGAACTCCAATGTGGCCGCCAGGTCGTCGGCCTTGGCCAGCTCGGCGCCTAACTCTGGCTTGCTGTCGGCAGCGAACAACAAGATATTGCCGGGGCTGTACCCGGCAGCTGCCGCATTATCTGCAAGGTCGTCTGCACAGACCTCATATAAGCGCATTTGCCCATGTCGCCCCCGCTTTTGCATTTGCTAAAAGACCTGGGTTCAGGCGAGGTAGAGGTCTAGGGCCTCGCGGATCATGTCTGACGCAGTGGACGGCTCGATGCCGTTGATCTTGTTGTAGGCCGACCGCTCGATCAGCTTGATATGTTGGTCGGCATAGATATAAAAGCCCTTATAGACAGTCGGGCGATCTGAGCCCTTCTCGTTCTCGAGGGCCTTTGTCAGCGCCGTCTTCTTTTGTGCTTGCTTGGCCATTTTTAAGCTCCTTTTTATTCTCTAAAACAACTTTGATTTCTCGCTTGCAAAGAAACTAAAAGTTATGCTAGCATATGCGCTTACATCTTGCAATACCCGTTTTCGTCCTGTTATTTTATTGCTGAGGGGCAGACCATGAGAGAAAGACTAAGTACCGCATTGACAAACGAAAAGCTCAACACCCGGCAGCGCAGTCTGGCCGCGCTGATGCTTTGCCTGCGTTCTGGGCTGCTCGACGATGTCCGGGGCCTGGGCTATGAGGTCGCCGGCTCAGACATCGAGGCCTTGCGCCAAGCCGCCGGCGGTTTTTACTTAGAGGAGGATTCGGCCTGTTTCTTGGTCTCAGAGGCGCTCTCTGATGTCGATGCGGGCGACTTGGCCAGTGCGCTGCTAGAGGGCGAGCGGGCGGGCGAGCCGGCCATCATGGCGGCCAGCGAGCGCTGCCTCGCCCGCCTGACCGACTGTGCCGAGTACCTGACCGAGAATTCGGAGGCCAGCCAGGCCATTCTGGTCATCAAGCTGGCCCAGAACCTGCTCCGCCGCCAAAGCAGCCTGCTGGCGCCTGCCCCAGCCGCCCCCGCTGCGCCAGCCGCCCCAGCTGCCCCAGCTGCGCCCGCCGCGCCAGCCGCCCCAGCCGCGCCAGCTGCGTCAGCCACGTCCGCCTCGGCCGTCCCCGCCCCCGCCCACCGTCCGGCAGCCTTTCCCGACCTCCAGATACCCATCCTGCGGGTCCGCCTCTTTGGCGGCTTTGAACTTGAGCTGAACGGGCAGCCGATCGGCGACTCGCCGCTGCGCCGCGGTTTTCTCCGCCTCTTATTGGTCTTGCTGGTCTTGAACCAGGGGAGGGGGCTGGCCCGCGACACCTTGATCGAGTGGGTCTGGCCCGAAAAAGACGGCAACCAGGCGCTCGTCAGCTTTTACAACCTCTGGTCACGCCTCGGACTGGCGCTCTCGCAGCCCGGCGCGGGCAGGCCTGGGCGCCCGGCCGATGGCGTGGGGCGCCGTCCGCAGTCTGGCCAAGGCCCGTGCCCCTACCTGATCGGCCAAGATTCTCTGCTCCGCATCAACCAAGACTACGTGACCAGCGATATTGCCGAGTTTGAGCAGCTGGCGCGCAACGTGCTTTTTCATAGCGCCGGGCTGAACGACGTCCAGATCTCGATCGAGCGCCTCGAGCAGCTTTACCAGGGCGACGTCTTGGGCGGCAGCTTCAGCCATCCGCGCGTCCAGGCCGCCATCCAGCGCTACCGCAGCCTGATGGTCGATGTCATGCTCAAGGCCAACCAGATCCATGCCGCTGCCGACCGGGCAGACCTCGCCCTCTGGTATGCCCAGAAGGCCTTTGACCTCGACAATACGCGCGAAGACGTCTATCGCGCGCTGATGACCAGCCAAGATGCCGTTGGCCAGCGCACCGGGGCACTCCAGACCTTCTTTGCCTGCCAGCGCTTTTTAACAGAAGAGCTGGGTCTTTCGCCTTCGGAGGAGACGTCGTCTATCTATCAAGAGCTGATCTCGTAAGCGACGCGCTGACGATAGCGTTATGATGTTCTTTCTGAGTACCACTCAAATGACAGCGAAGGATCTGCATGGCCAATTTTTTCTCAAAGCTCCTTTCCGTTGGTGAAGGCCGGCAATTAAAGAACTTCAACAGCTTTGTCGATGATATAAATGAACTTGAGCCCAGTATCCAAAAGCTCAGCGATGACGGGCTGGCGGCACGTACAGCCCAGTTCCGCGAGCAGCTGGCCGCCGGTGCCGATGCCGACGACATTTTGACCGAGGCCTTTGCCACGGTCCGCGAGGCTGCCGTGCGCACGCTGGGGATGCGCCATTTTGATGTCCAGCTGATCGGCGCTATGGCGCTCCATGCCGGGCAGATCGCCGAGATGAAGACCGGCGAAGGCAAGACCTTGGTCTCGACGCTGGCCGGCTACCTGAATGCGCTTTTGGGCAACGGCGTGCATATCGTGACAGTCAACGATTACCTGGCCAAGCGCGACTCGGAGTGGATGGGCCGCATCTACCGCTTTTTGGGCATGGATGTCGGTCTTCTCCAGAACGGTATGCCGATCGAGAGCAAGAAGCCGGCCTATGCGGCCGACGTTACCTATGGCACGAACTCGGAGTTTGGTTTTGATTACCTGCGCGACAACATGGTGATGCGGGGGCCCGACCGCGTCCAGCGTGGCCATCATTATGCCATCGTCGATGAGGTCGACTCGATTTTGATCGACGAGGCGCGCACCCCGCTGATCATCTCGGGCGCCGGCACCAAGGCCGCCGACACCTATAACCGCTTTGCCCGCGCCGTTACGAACATGCGCAATGTCGCCGACTTTGACATGGACGAGGCCAAGCGCACTATTTATGCCACCGAGGGCGGCCTGCGCAAGATGGAGACCCTGCTCTCGATCGACGACATCTACGCCGACCCCACCGGCCAGCTGGTCAACCACCTGCAGCAGGCCCTGCGCGCCCAGTTCCTCTTCAAGCGCGACGTCGATTATGTGGTCGTCGATGGCGAGGTCAAGATCGTCGACGAGTTCACGGGCCGCATCATGGAGGGGCGGCGCTATTCTGAAGGCCTGCATCAGGCCCTAGAGGCCAAAGAGCACGTCTTGGTGCAAGAAGAGAACCAGACGCTGGCCACGATCACGCTGCAGAACTACTTTAGGCTCTATGACAAGCTCTCGGGCATGACCGGTACGGCCATGACCGAAGACTCCGAGTTCCGCCAGATCTACAAGCTGCCGGTGATGGCCATCCCTTCGAACCGGCCTCTGGTGCGGGCGGATAAGAACGACCTCATCTACCAGTCCATCGACGCCAAGTTCAACGCCGTGGCCGACGACGTGGCCGACCGCCACCGGGCCGGGCAGCCCTCGCTGGTGGGCACGGTCTCGATCGAGAGCTCTGAGCGGCTAGCGCGGCTGTTAGAGAAGCGCGGTATTCCGCATGAGGTCTTGAACGCCAAGTTCCATGAGCGCGAGGCGCATATCGTGGCGCAGGCCGGCCGCGCCGGCGCCGTTACGATCGCCACCAACATGGCTGGCCGCGGCACCGATATCTTGCTCGGCGGCAACGCCGAGTTCTTGGCCGAAGAGCTGCTTGTGAACCGCGGCTACGACCTTGAAGAGCCTCTTGAGAAAGAACGCGCCGAGGCCTTGGTCGAGGCCACGGCGATCACCGAGGCCGAGCACGACCTGGTCGTCAAAGTCGGCGGCCTGGCGGTCATCGGCACCGAGCGGCACGAGGCCAGGCGCATCGACAACCAGCTGCGCGGCCGTTCTGGACGCCAGGGCGACCCCGGGCTGACGCAGTTCTACCTCTCGCTCGAAGACGACCTGATGCGCCTCTTTGGCGGCGACCGGATGGGCCGGATAGCCAACCTGATGGCGCGCACCGACATGGATGAGGACGTGCCCATCGACTCGGGCATGGTCTCGAAGGCCATCGAGAGCGCCCAGCGCCAGGTCGAGTCGATGCATTTTGAGACGCGCAAGCGTGTGCTCGAGTACGACGACGTTATGAACCGCCAACGCGAGGCCATCTACAACGAGCGCAACGCCATTTTGGACGGCAAAGACATCCATCTGAAGGCCGTCGATATCATCCAAGACACCGTGGAGAAGGCCGTCTCGACCTATTGCAACACCGTCATTGACGACTGGGATTGGACGGGCCTCGCCCGCTGGCTCGAAGAGCTGACTGGCGCGAGCGGCGTTGACCCACACCGTTTTTCGGACTCCGACGAGCCCGAAGAGCTGGCCTCGGCGCTCTTTGACTATCTGAACGAGATCTTAGAACAGAAAGAAACCACCATCGGCATCGACAGCATGCGCCAGCTAGAGTCGCAGGTCATGCTGCGCACGATGGACTCGCGCTGGATGGACCACCTCCAAGAGATGGATTACCTGAAGACCGGTATCGGGCTCAGGGCCTTTGGGCAGCGCGACCCCCTGACCGAGTATAAGACCGAGGCCCATGCGGCCTTTGGCGAGCTCCGCGACTCGATGTATGACGATTACCTGCGCACACTTTTGCGCATCCAGATCATAGTGCCTGAGGAGGAGAGCCCGGCCCTCAAGATGGTCAGCTACTCGAACCCCGAAGACGAGCTGACCTCGTCGATGTCGGCAGGGCGCCCGGCCGGTGCAGGCGGCGCAAGCGGCGCTGGCGGCGCAGCGGGCGGGGCGGCGGCTCGGCCAGACGGGCAGCCCGCCGAGTTCAAGTCGCGTACCGTGAACAAGCAGGACGACCCGTTTGCGACCGTCGGCCGTAACGACCCCTGCCCCTGTGGCAGCGGCAAGAAGTTCAAGAACTGCCATGGGGCGCCAAACCGCGCATGATCGAGAACCTCGCACCCGATATCGCTGTGCAGAAGGCACGCTTGGCCGAAGCCTATGACTTTCTCCACATTGTTGCTAAGCAAGAGGCTTTGGCTGGGCTCGAAAAAGGCTTTGCCCTGCCGGGCTTTTGGGACGACCAGCAACGGGCCACCCAACTGAGCAAACAGGCCGCCGACCTGCGCGCCGACATCGAGGCTTACAGTGCGGCTGCCGGGCTGCTCGAGGACTTGGAGGTGGCGCAAGAGTTCTTGGCGGCCGAAGAGGACGAGGAGCTCTATGCCGAGGCGTGCTCGAACCTCTTGGACGTGACCAAGCGCATCGATTTGCTTGAGCTGGCCTCGTGGTTTGATGGGCAGTTTGACTCGGGCGATGCCATCGTCAGCGTCAACCCCGGCCAAGGCGGGCTAGAGGCGCAGGACTGGACCGATATGCTGTTTAAGATGTACCTGCGCTACGTGCAGCGGCAGGGTTGGAAGGCCGAGGTGCTGGATGCCCCCGTGGGCGAGGTGATCGGCCTCGACCATGCCACGTTTATCGTCAGCGGGCACAACGCCTACGGCATGTTGATGGCCGAGGCCGGCGTCCATCGGCTGGTGCGCATCTCGCCGACCGACATCAAGCAGCGCCGCCAGACCACCTTTGCCGGCGTTGAGGTGCTGCCGGTCCTGCCCGATGACATCGAGGTCGAGATCAACCAGGCCGACATCCGCGTCGACGTCTTTCGCGCGAGCGGGCCGGGCGGCCAATCGGTGAACACCACCGACTCGGCCGTGCGCATCACCCATTTACCGACGAACACCGTCGTGACCTGCCAAAACGAGAAGTCGCAGATCCAAAACAAAGATTCGGCGATGCGCATCTTAAAGTCGCGCCTCTATGAGTTAGAGCAGGCCAAGCGCCATGCCGAGCTAGACGAGCTGCGCGGCCCCAAGGTCGAGGCGGCCTGGGGCAACCAGATCCGCAATTATGTGCTCTACCCCTATCAGCAGGTCAAGGACCTGCGCACCGGGGTCGAGACCGGCAATGTCAACGCCGTGCTCAAAGACGGCGACCTCGACCAGTTCATCATCGCCTTTTTGCGGGCCAAGGCCCGGGGCGATAAAACGCAACTGGACGCACTCGGCAGGCAGGATTGATCTATGGATAGCTGGACAGCAGGGCTCAGCCTCGAAGAGCTGAAAGACATCGCCACGCAGATCCGTTGCGACATCATCGAGATGACGACAGCCGCAGGGAGCGGACACCCGGGCGGCTCGCTTTCGGCCACGGATATTCTGACGGCCCTTTATTTTGGCGGTATTATCTGCCACGACCCCAAAAACCCAAATTGGCCCGGTCGCGACCGTTTTGTTCTGAGCAAGGGGCATGTGGCGCCTGTTCTTTACGCCGCCCTTGCCCGGGCCGGGTACTTTGAGGTCTCGGAGCTGGCCACTTTACGCAAGTTCGGCTCGCGCCTGCAGGGGCACCCCGATCGGCTGAAACTGCCGGGCGTCGAGGTCTCGGCCGGCTCGCTTGGGCAGGGCCTCTCGGTCTCTTCTGGCCTGGCCTATGCCCTGCGCGCCGATGCTGCGGCCACCGGCCAGCAGCCGAACCACGTCTTTACACTATTAGGCGACGGGGAATGCCAGGAGGGGCAGGTCTGGGAGGCCGCGATGTTTGCCGGCAACCAGGGGCTCTCTAACCTTGTGGCGATCATCGACCGCAACGGCCTGCAGATCGACGGTGCGACCGCCGAGATCAACGACCTGCGGGACCTGGGCCAGAAGTTCGAGTGCTTTGGCTGGCGCCGCTTTGAGGTCGATGGCCATGACCTGTCTGCCCTGATGGGGCTTTTTACGGCCATTTTGGCCGATCCGACCGACCGTCCGACCTGCGTTATTGCCCATACCGTGAAAGGCAAGGGCGTCAGCTTTATGGAGAACCAGGCGGCCTGGCACGGCGTTGCCCCGAACGCCGAGCAATGCGCGGCCGCGCTGGCCGAGCTGCGATCGCCACTGGGGCACCCAGAAGAGCAGGCGCCGGGGCACCCAGAAGGGCAGCCACTGGGGCGCCCGGAAGAGCAGGCGCCGGGGCACCCAGAAGAGCAGGCGCCGGGGCAGCAGGAGGGGCAAAGATGAGCGACTCAAAAGCCACGCGGGCGGCCTACGGCGAGACCTTGGTCGAGCTTTTAAACGAAGGCCTCGATGTCTATGCCGTCGATGCCGACCTCTCGGGCTCGACGACCACCAGCAAGCTGGCTGCTGCCGACCCGCGCCGGCATATCAACGTGGGCATTGCCGAGCAGAACATGATCGGCGTGGCGGCCGGCCTGGCCTTGGCCGGCAAGGTCGCTTTTACAGGCTCTTTTGCGATCTTTGGCACCGGCCGTGTCTATGACCAGATCCGCAATACCGTCTGCTATGTCAACCTCGACGTCAAGATCGCCCCGACCCATGCCGGTATCAGCGTGGGGCCAGACGGCGGCAGCCACCAGATGGTCGAAGACATCGCCCTGATGCGGGTTCTGCCGAACATGCGCGTCTTGGTGCCGGCCGACTACCAGGCCACAAAGTCGTTGCTGAGGCTGGCCGCCCAGACCCCCGGGCCGTTCTACATCCGCATGGGGCGCGCGCCGGTCCCCGCCACCTATGGCCACGAAAGCGACTTTCAGGTCGGCGGGTCGCACCTCTTGCGTGCCCCTGAGGCTGGCCGGTCGGCCGCAGTGACGATCGTTGCCACGGGCTACGAGGTGCATTTGGCCCTAGAGGCGGCCAAGCAGCTGGCGGCCAGCGGCATCGAGGCCGAGGTCATCGACGCCTATTCGATCAAGCCCTTGGACAGTCAGGCGATAATTCAGTCAGCCCGCCGCACCGGCGCCGTGGTGACGGCCGAAGAGCACTCTGTGATCGGCGGCCTGGGCTCTGCGGTCAGCGAGCTCTTGGCCGAGAACCCGGGCATTTTGACCCGGCCGCTGAGGCGGGTCGGCGTCAACGACAGGTTTGGGACGTCGGGCGAAGCCGATGAGCTGATTACTTCGTACGGGCTTGATGCACAGGCAATTTACACGGTTGTGCTAGAATTGGTTAAAAGTCAGAGCCTCGGTCAGGGCAAATAGAGCAGTTCTGGACAGTACGCCCTTTGACTAAAAGCGTTGAGGTGGAGAAACATGGGTGTTTCTCCAATACGGCAGCGAGAATTTTTTGAATGGAGACCGTGTGACCTCTGAAGAAGATAATACATCACAGCTTATCAACGAGCTGCTTGCGCAACCAGGCAGGCCGACGCCTGATCAGGCCAGTGCCCTCACAAATACCCAAAACCCAGCTATCCAGGTCCCGACATCTTCTGTGACCAGCCTGTACGCTGCTGCGGGTCCAGAAGCCGGTGCTGACCCGGGCGCTCTGCAACAAGACGTCGACCTCCAACGCCAGGCGCAAAACGAGTTGGCCTACGCTGTCGACTCGGCCTCCGATGCGGTCATGCGGGCAAACGCTGCCGTTCAAGAGGCCTCGATTGCCACCGGCCTGGACGGTGCTGCTGCCGGCCATGCCGCAAATGCTTTTGCTGGCGCAGGCGCGCCCGGCCTGGTGCCCGGTGTTCTGGGCGGGCAACAGCCCACAGCCAGCCCGGCCGCCTATCAGTCTAACGCCCTGGCCGACCCGGCCGCCGCTGCCTACCCGGCCGCTGCCTCCCACCCGGCCGCCGCCAGTCCGCTGGCGGACCCCAACCATCAGGCCACCGTCCCGGCTACCGGCCCAGGCAGCCCGGCCACCGCCTCAGGCAAGCCGCATGGCAAGCCCGTGATCCTCTTCGACCGGGTCTCCAAAGTCTACCCGGCACAGCCGAACAAGCCGGCCTTGGCCAACATCACCATCCAGGTGCATCCCGGCGAGTTCGTCTTTCTGGTCGGCCATTCTGGCTCGGGCAAATCGACCTTCATCCGCCTCATCAACCACGAGATCAAGCTGACCACCGGCAAGATCGTGGTGGCCGGCGAGGACCTCGTGCGCATCCGCAATTGGCGCATCCCATACCTCCGCCGCAACATCGGCTGTGTCTTTCAAGACTACAAGCTCTTGCCCAACAAGACGGCTTTTGAGAACGTCGCCTTTGCCCTTGAGGTGATCGGCAAGTCGCGCCACATCATCCGCACACAGGTCCCCGAGGTCTTACGCCTGGTCGGTTTAGAGGATAAGATCACCAAGCTGCCCGACCAGCTCTCGGGCGGCGAGCAGCAACGTGTCTCGATCGCCCGCGCCATCGTCAACCGCCCGCCGCTTTTGATCTGCGACGAGCCGACCGGCAATCTTGACCCCCAGACCTCGCTGGGCATCATGCGCCTGCTTGACCGCATCAACCGCACCGGCACCACAGTGCTGGTGGCCACGCATGACCGCGAGATGGTCGACTCGCTGCGCAAGCGGGTGATCGCCTTAGAGAACGGCTATCTTGTCCGCGACCAGGACAGGGGGGTGTACGGCCTCGATGCGTAGTTTCGTCTATTTTTTGCGGGAGGCCTTCTCGGGCTTCAAAAAGAACTTCTCCACCGTCATTGGCGCCATCGTGACGATCTTCCTCTCGCTTTTGGTGATCGGCATCTTCATGATCGTGACCTTGGTCATCAACCAGATGGTCTCATCGGTCGAAAGCCAGGTCTCGATCACGATCTTCTTAAGCGACACGGCCAGCGACGACGACGTCACGGCCTTTAGAAACGAGGTCGCTGCCATTGCCGGGGTCAGCGGCGTTGACTATGTCTCTAAAGACCAGGCCCTCGAACGCTTGAAAGAGACCGCCGACCCGGCCTATATCGCGCAGCTGGACGGCAACCCGCTGCCCGCCTCGTTTGAGATCACGCTGAGCAACCCCGAGGATGTCCAGTCGATCGCCGACCAGGTGACGGCCTTAGACCTTTTTCCCAAGGTCATTGACAGTCCTGACAACCCGACCAGCTCGGTCCGCTACGGCCAAGATATCGTCAACAAGCTCTTCAGCATCTCCAACGCTATCCGCTTCACCTGCTTGGGGCTGGTCTTGCTGCTGCTCTTTGTGGCCCTCATCTTCATCAACAACACGATCCGCCTGGCCATCTTTGCGCGGCGCAAAGAGATCGCCATCATGCGCCTGGTCGGGGCATCCAACGGTTTTATCCGCGGGCCGTTCTTGATGGAAGGCATCCTCCAGGCCCTGATCGGCTCGGCCTTGGCGATCATCACGATCGTCTTTACGGTCAACGCCCTGTCCAGCGGCCTCCAGGCCAATATCCCCTGGCTGGGCCTCAGTTTTGCCGCCATGCCGCTCAAATGGGTGTACCTGATCTTGCTGGTCGCCGGTCTGGTGATCGGCCTCTTTGGGTCGGCTTGGGCGTTGCGCCGGTACTTAAAGGTCTAGGGTAAAGGTCTCAGGGAGGTCTTATGGCCAATCCGTCTTCTCGCCGGCAACGGCCGGTCTTGCTGGCGGTTATCTTCTCCGTCATCTTTGTGTTATTGCTTGCCGCCAGCTTCGTGCTGGGCAACCTCTCGTCTTGGTCGGGCACGCTGGACGTCGCCCGCCTCGTCGGCTTGCCCGACCTCCAGGCCGAGCGCTCTACCGGGACGGTCGGGCAGACGGCCAACTCAGACGAGCCGGGCAGCCTCGACCAGTTTACGGCGCGCCTGAACGAGGTCGCCGCGATCTTAAACAGCGACGCCCTCCATGTCTTTACCCAGTCCGAGCTGGACACGGCGACCAAGACAGCGATCGATGGCCTGCTGGCGGTGAGCAGCGATAAGTACGCCCAGTACTTCACGCCCTCCGAATACGCCGATTACGAGTCGTCCGCCAACTCCCAGTTCGTGGGCATCGGGATCCAGGTCCAGAGCGACAGCAACGGGGTGCCGATGGTCGTGCGGGTGTTTCCCAATTCGCCCGCCGCCGAGCAAGGCGTCGAGTCGGGCGACCTGATCATCGCCATCGATGGCGTGCGCCAAGACTGGACCGTCGAAGACGCCGTGAACACGATCAAGCGCGACCCGGGCCAATCTGTGACTATCATCTGGCAGCGCTCGGGAGAAGAGCGCACGACCACGATGGCCGTCAGGCAGGTCACGATCCCGACGGTCACGACCCAGCTTCTAGAGTATCAGGGCCACCAGGTCGGCTACATCTACCTCTCGCAGTTCTCGCCCAACTCGGCGGCCGAGATGCGCACGGCCATCAACGACCTGACCAGCCAGGGCGCCGAGTCTTTTATCCTCGACCTGCGCGATAACCCAGGCGGCCTCTTGGACCAGGCAGTGGCCATCACCTCGCTCTTCGTCGCCCAAGGCGATGTCGTCCAGATCGTTGAGAACAGCGGCACTACGGTCAAGAAGGTGACCGGCCAGCCGCTGACCGATAAAAGCCTGGTGGTGCTGATCAACGGCGCCTCGGCCTCGGCCGCCGAGCTGACGACCGCTGCCCTCCAAGAGAACGGGCGGGCGACCGTGATTGGCGAGCAGAGCTATGGCAAAGGCACCGTCCAGGCCATCCAGCCGCTCAGCTTTGGCGGCGCGATCAAGTACACGATCGCCCACTACCTCGGCCCCGATGGCACCTCCAT
>WRFC01000016.1 GCA_009779015.1 Coriobacteriia bacterium
ACCGGCGAGGCCGCAGACGGCCTTAGTGCCGTGGCCGCGCTCTTCTCGGAAAGCAACTCGCGTGTCTTGGTCAGCCTGCCCGAGGCCAACGTCGAGGCCTTGATTGGGCTCTTGTTGGCCGCCGAGGTGCCCTATAGCGTCTTAGGCGAGGTCGGCGCAGCAGATGGCAACCTGGTCATCGAAGGCCTGATCGAGGCCTCAGTGGCGCAAATGGCCGGCCTTTATGAGAGCAGCCTTGAAGAACAGGTAACCCGGGTCGACCGGTAAACATTTGGGCAACATTTGGGCAGCGCCAGCGGCTCAAGCAAAATTAAATTCGAACAACATCAAAACAGGGCCGAACGGGTACCGCAAATCGGCAACCGGTCAAATCCGTTGCCGGTTTATGGAGTTTTAATGGAGATTTAATAGATTTTGGATACCAGAGTGCCATTTACAGTATAGCCACTGCCAAAGCCGGGCGCCCTCTAAGGTATTCTAAGATGAGTGGTTTTAGCAGAAAATTCGCTGACCTTGAAGCGGGTTTTTGCTTGGGCTTTCAGGGCTTTCAGGGCTTTTATAATCAAAGGAGGGGTCATCATTATGGGCTATAAGACTATCCATCTGGCCAAACGGGCGGCTATATTTTTGGTAGCCTTACTGTGCGTTTTTGTTTTCGCTGGGGCCTTACTGTCCCATTCGAACACAGCCAACGCTGACACGACAGACGGGGTGTTCGCGTTCTCGCAGAACTCGGCCATCTCGGCCTCGGCTAACGACTGCTCTGTCAGTCTGACTACCGTTGACTTGGTCAATACGGGCCTGAACCTGAGCGGCATGGATACCACCAATGTGCATAAAGACAACTACTTAAGGTTTACGGGTGTTACCTTGCCGGACGATGCCGTGGTCACCAAGGCCTATATCTCGTTTACGGTGCGAGATATCTCATCGCAGCCGACCAACATTACGATTACTGGCCAGACCGGGTCCGGGGACCCCTTTGTGGGCTCGGTGGCCTCGTTTGCCTCGCGCGCGTTCACAAATGCCAGCGCCACGATGACCACGCCGGTCGCGATGACTGTTGGTACGACCCTGAATACGCCTGACCTCAGCCCTCTGCTGAACGAGATGCATGCCTCTAACTCTAGCATGAGCGATTTCGTGTTCAAGATCGTCGGCAATGATGTGGGCAGCTTTGTGGTCAGGACGTTTGACTACGGCGCGGCGTTTGCGCCCACGCTCTACATCGAGTACACCTCGGCTTCGGGGACATCGACCGTCACTCCGTCGACCATCTACGACAGCGCCGAGCAGTACGGTACGGCCAACGTCATGACTTTCGGCGGCCTGATGGAGCTGGGCGGCTACTTTGACAATTCTTTGAGCCCCGCTGCCCGCGATATCCTGGGGTTCAGGTTCCCGAATGTCGTCTTGCCCGCTAATGCCGAGATCGTCGACGCCTACCTGCAGTTCACGGCGGCCACCACCGGCCCGGCCACAAACGTGGCGAATATCACGGTCAAAGCCGAGCTGGGCAACGCCCAGCCCTATAGCACCACCGCTTATAATGTCACAAACCGCCAATACGGCACACAGTCGGTCCAGTATTCGCAGCCGGCGTTGCAGATCGGGCAGGTCGTGCGCACGCCTAACCTGGCCAACATCATCAACGAGGACCGGCTGATGGGCTGGCAGAGCGGCCAGGCCATGGCCTTCATGGTCGATGGCAACAGCTTTTTGGGCGCAGTCTACCCAGGGCCGACAAGCAACCCGCCCAAACTGGTCATCCAATATAAATACAACTCTGCCGGCCTGACTATCCCCGGGGCCTCTAACGACCCGGCCAGCCTGCAGAACGTCTATCTGAACGAGGTCTCAAATGGCACAGGCACCTGTGCTAACCCCTGGGTCGAGCTCTACAACGCCAACAACACGCCGGTCATCTTGGACAACGGCGTCTACCTGGGCGATGACAGCGCGCAAAACAAATACGAGTTCAGCAACTTCATGATTCCGGCCAATGGCTATCGGACACTCAACCTGAACAGCGCGGGTGGTACCGCCTCGGCCAACTTCACATTGGATAACAGCGACTATTACGGCGCTAACAGCGGTGGCGGCACGGGCGGCTCTGGCCTTGCCCCGTTGCTGATCAACCAGGTCTTCTGCGGCGGCAGTGCCGATGGTGCCGTCGACCGTAACTTCGTCGAGCTCTACAACCCCAACGATACCGACATCGTGCTGGACGGCTACTCGCTCCAGTACTACCAAAACGCCGTCTCCCAGGCCGCCGGTTGGGATACCCTGGCGCTGACCGGCACGATCCCGGCGCATGGCTCGTTCTTGGTCGTGGGCACAGGCGCACAGCTGACTGGCGCCCGCTACTCGGTCACCAACTGGGACCAGGACTGGCCAGGTATGACCTTTGACAACCACTCGGGGAGCATTGCCCTGGTCCAAGGCACAACGCCGCTGCCGGCGGTGCTTTCGGATGCCGACTGGGCAAACATCCAGGACGTTGTGGGCGTGCAGAACGCCGCAGGCGACCCGGTGCCCACGTATTATTCGGGCACCAGCTATGTCGCGGGCATCTCAAAGCAAAAGGCGGCCCGGCGCATCGACTTCTCAGCTACCGGCAACAACAACGCCGACTTTGTGGTCCTGGACTACCGCTCTACCGGCATGACTGACGACCAGGTAGCGGCCAACCGGCCACGCTGGAGTGGCGATGGCAATTGGGGCCTCGGCCTCGACGCCAAGGCGGGCGGCGGCACCGGCAGCGGCAGCAGCACCGGCTCTGGCCTCGCCCCACTGCTGATCAACCAGGTCTTCTCGGGCGGCAGTGCTGACGGGGCGGTCGACCGCAACTTTATCGAGCTTTACAACCCGACTGATAACGACATGGTGCTAGACGGCTATTCGCTCCAGTACTACCAAAATGCCGTCTCGCAGGCCGCCGGCTGGACCACCTTGTCGCTGACCGGCACGATACCGGCGCACGGCTCGTTCTTGGTCGTGGGCACGGGCGCACAGCTGACCGGCGCCCGTTACTCGGTCAATTACTGGGATCAGGACTGGCCGGGCATGACCTTTGACAACCACTCAGGGAGCTTTGCCCTGGTCCAAGGCACAACGCCGCTGCCAGCGGTGCTTACCGATGCCGACCGGGCAAACATCCTCGACCTCGTGGGCGTGCAGAACTCCGGTAGCGACCCGGTGCCCACGTATTATTCGGGCACCAGCTACGTCTCGGGCATCTCTAAGCAGAAGTCGGCCCGGCGCATCGACTTTTACAACACTGGCAACAACAACGCCGACTTTGCGGTCCTGGACTACCGCTCTACCGGCATGACTGACGACCAGGTAGCGGCCAACCGTCCGCGCTGGAGCGGTGACGGCCACTGGGGCGTCGGCCTCGATGCCAACGCCATGCCGTCAACGCCGACAACACCGACGACGCCCAGCGAGGACCAACCCATCGTCGCCCGCACCTTGAGCTTGTCGGCCTCTGACAACGGCACCCTCAAGACCATCGACCAGCTGTCTTACTTGAGTATGCAGACGGGCGAGACCTATGGCCGTTTCACAGATGGCGACAGCCATATCGTGAAGTTTGCCAACGATGGCACGTATGGCAAGTCCAATAACCCGTTGGCGCCTGTCATGTCCTACTCGGTAGACACGCCCTCTGGGCAATACGCCGACCCCATCGACGTGACCGTGACGACCGACTCGGTCAACACGGTCGTCTATACGCTGGACGGGTCGATACCCAGCAAGACATATGGCAACGTCTATAGCGGTCCGATCCATATCAGCCAGAGCGCCACCCTGCGGCTCTTTATCTTCAACTCCAAGCAAGACAGTGGGGTTTTAGCCTATGCCTACGACATTGGGCAGAGTGGCCTGACGTTTGCCCAGAACACCGTCTCTTATCCCATTGCAACCAGTGCTGACGATGCCTATTCAAATGGCACGACCGTCACGCTGGCCGATGGTGCGCTTTATCTGAACGGTCAGATCGGGACGACGGGCGTGACCAACTATCTGAGGTTCACAGGAATCGACCTGCCCAGCGATGCGGTGATCACGAATGCCTATATTACGTTCACGGCCCTCTCGGCCACCTCTAGCTCGACCAATATCACGGTCAGCGGAGAGCTGGGAGCCTGCTCGCCCTACACCGCCAACATCACCTCGCTGAGCGGCCGTTCTTATACGTCGGACTCGGTTACCACCGCGACCCCGGCGACTGCCGCAGTCGGCGCCAAATTCAACACCGGCGACATCACGGCCCTGCTCAACGAGATGCGCTCAAACAATGGCGGCATATCGGACTACGCCTTTATGGTCAGTGGCGACGGGACAGGCGCCTTTACCGCGCAGAGCTTTGATTACATCCGCACAAATGCGCCCACGCTGGTTATCCAGTACTACTCGGGCTATGGCAAGTATGTGGCCTCGAGCGGCAATATCTACGATTCGGCCAAGGAGTATGGCACTGGCCATGCGGTCGCCATCGGCGGCAACCAAGAGATCGGCGGCTATATGGTGGCCAATGTGCTGACGCCGCCGTACAAGCAAGTCTCGGACTACCGCTTTGCGGGCGTTACCATCCCCGCTGGCGCCGAGATCACGAATGCCTATATCCAGTTTACCGTGGCCGTGGCCGCCCCGGTTGCCAGCAACGGCATCACGGCCAACATCAATATCACGGCCGAGAACGGCAACCCGGCGGCCTACGCGGCGCCGGCCTACAACCTCTCGGACAGGTCTTTCGGGCTCTGCTCGACCCTCTGGCAGCAACCGGCCTTTACGCAGGCCCTGACCACGGTGCAGACGCCCAACATCAAGGACCTGATTGACGAGCAACGCCTGAACGGCTGGCAGAGCGGCCAGGCCCTGGCCTTCAACTTTGACGGTGACAACTATATCGGCAGCGTCTATGGCTCGGGCACCCTCTATGCGCCCCAGCTCGTGATCGAGTATAAGTACAGCAACAATGGCCCCTCGATCAGCGCGGCCCAGACAGACCCCAGCATCCCCCGGCAAACGACGGTGGATAATGGCAAGCTCTCTGACTCGGCCCAGCAATACGGTGTCAGCCAGGTCGTCGACCTGGGCGGCAACTTAGGCATCGGCGGCTATTTTGCCGCGGCCTTGACGGGCTCTTACAAAGACGTCACCGCGCTGCGCTTCAGCAATGTCACGATCCCGGCCGGCGCGACGGTCACCAACGCCTATATCGAGTTCACGGTCTCGGCCGTCGGCTCGACCTTGCCCGCCTACGCCTCTTCTAATATGGTCATCAGGGCCGAGAACGGCAACCCTGCAACCTATACGACCACGGCCTCTAGCGTCTCGAGCCGCAGCTACGGGCAGTATGCCGTAAACTGGCAGCAGCCGGCCTTTACGAGCCTCTACCAGGTCGTCCAGACGCCTAACCTCAGCGACCTGATTAACGAGCAACGCCTGAACGGCTGGCAGAGCGGCCAGGCACTGGCCTTCATGATCGACGGCGACAACTACATCGGCACGGTCTTTAGGACCGGGTCCGCCTACACGCCCAAACTGGTCGTGCAATACCAGTACGGCGGGCAGGGCGCCTCCATCTCGGCGGCCATGACCGACCCCACCCGGGTCTTCCAGGCCCCGACCGCCTATAACCTGACCACCGATACCGCCGAGGAGAATGGCACGGCCCATACGATCTCGCGGGACAGCATGGAGATCGGCGGTTACTTTAGCACCATCGAGACCGACGTCTACAAGTGCCTCTCGGGCTTCCGCTTTCCCAATGTCCAGATCCCGGCCGGCGCTGAGATCACCAGCGCCTACCTGCAGTTCACTGTCATCACCCCGGCTCCGGTGGCCAATGCCAACGCCCAGGCCAACATGACCATCAAGGCCGAGTCCGGCGATGCCGGCACCTATTCGGCCCTGGCCTACAACATCTCAAACCGCCAGTATGGGCAGCTCTCAGTCAATTACCAGCAGCCGGCCTTTACGAGCGCGCTGCAAGTGGTGCAGACGCCCGACCTCAAGAACCTGATTGACGAGCAGCGCCTGAACGGCTGGCAAAGCGGCCAGGCACTGTCCTTTATGATTACTGGCGATAAATACATCGGCGCCATCTACCGGTCGTCCACCGAGTACTCGCCTAAGCTGGTCATCCAGTACAAGCTGAACGGCAATGGGCCGTCGATCGACGGGGCAGTCACCGGCGCTACCCAGATCAGCAACATCTTTGTCAATGAGGTCAGCGCACAGGGCACGTCCAGCTCAAAGGACTCTTGGGTCGAGCTCTATAACGCCAACGACTATCCGGTGATCTTGGGCAAAGGCACGTACCTCTCGACCAAGGCGACCAGCTTGACCACGTTCGAGTTCAACAACATGCTAGTTCCGGCGCACGGGTACAGCATCGTCACCTGCGATGGCATTCCGACGCTTGGGCCCAGCCATGCCGGCTTTACGCTCAGCTCGACCGGCACGGTCTACCTCAGCGCCAACGACGCTACCGGCAAGCCTGTCGTGGTCGACTCGCTGACCTATGGCGCACAACAGTACAACCTGACGACCGGGCGTTACCCGGACGGCAGCTCCAACGTCGTCTTGTTCCAGAGCGAGACCTATGGGACCTCAAACAACAACGGGCAACAGAGCTACCAGGTGTCTGTCGACCACGACCGCGGGGTCTATGCCTCGGGCTTTACGCTGGCCATCACCTCGTCTAACCCCAATGCCACCATCAAGTACAGCGTTGACGGCACCACAACGCCCAGCGCGGCCGCAGGCCTTACCTACACTGGGCCGATCTCGATCTCTGAGTCTTGCGTGGTCAAGATCTACGCCTATGACGCATACGGCAACAGCGGCCTGCAGGCCTACACCTATATCCTCGAGAACAACCTCCAAAACGAGGTGACATTGGGTGTCCTCTGGCAGTTCAAGAGCAATATCACCGATGCCGATTACGCTGCGGCCATGTCTAGCCTGCCGATCATCTCGGTGACCTCTGACTCTGGTACCGACCTCGTGCCCAATGCCGATTACACACAATCGACCTTTGAGTACATCGACGCGCAGCTCGGCCAGGGCAACCATAACTACTTCAGCTACTGCGGCTCTAAGAAGTTCGGCCAGATGACGATGACCTGGTACAACAGCGGCGTGGATATCAAGTTCCACCGCGATTATGACGCCACCAAGGCCAAGGTCGATTTCTTTGGGCCGATGCCCGGTGACGCCTATCCGACCCCCATCAAGTACACAAAGCTCCAGCTCAAAGAGGGAGAAGACGGGCCGCAGTCCGATATCTGGAACCTCGGGTACCTGCGCTATGACGACGCTGTCACGCACACCTTGGGCATTCAGATGGGCAAGTTCGACCTCAGAACGCAATATGTCCAGTACTTCTACAACGGCAAGTATATGGGCGTCAAGACCCTGCGCGAGAACTTCAGCGACGGTTCGTTTGAGAACTACTTTGGCGGTGACAGCACTGACTATACGACCCTCGACTTCCAAGACACAGCCTGGAGCACAGGCGTGACCACTTCGGGCGACCCCACTTTGCTGCCGGCCATCCAAGCCACAGCAACAGCCAAGAACTTCCAGGAGTTTAAGAAGTACGTTGACATCAATGACTTCATCAAGTTCCAGATCCTCTTTATGTTCACCGACACCGAGAACGAGGCCGAGGCGATCTTGCATAACGACGCCTATGACGGCGGCGGTGTCAAGATGATCACGAACATCAACGATATCGACGGTGCCTTCTTTAACAACGGCATGACCGGCACCGGCGCCTATGCCCTGGCCGGCGATGGCGGCACCTACCGCTACAAGTGGTTGCTGGCAAGCTCACGTAATGGCATCGGCGGCTGGTTTGGCGCTTTCTCGGGAGACAGCACGACCGACCCGACAGCCGGCAACCTCGAGTTCAAGACCTTGGTCAAAGACCAGGTGCTGCAGCAGATCGGCCCGTACAGCGGTAACCTGACCGGTGCGCCGGGGGCGCCGCTCTCGGTGGCCAATGTCCAGAACCTGATCTTGAAGAACTATGAGCAATTGGACAACAACTCTGTCTACAAGGTCGATGCGGCCTTTATGGGGGCCCGCGTGAGCATTTATCAGGACTGGGTGAACATCCAGCCGAACATCCAGCTCCAGACCTATGACCGCGTGTCGTACACCCTGCAGATGTGGGCGGCCTATGGCATGGTGCATACGCTCAGCCCGGTGACCTTTACCGATAACGGCTCGGGCATCGTCTTAAACAACCCCAACAGCGGCACCGATGTCTACTACACGACCAACGGTTCTGACCCGATGGGCCCAGACGGCGTGGTCTCAAGCGCGGCCACCAAGTACACTGCCGGCACCGTGCTGCCGTACACAGGCAAGATCACAGTGCGGGCGTTTACGACCAACAACTGGGGGCCCATCACGAGCAAGTAAGATAGACGCTATCCGATGTTTTCGGCGGACAGTTTTGCTTTAGGACAGTGCACTGGCGAAGGCCGGTGCACTGTCCTTTGTGCGCCCGGCCAAAGGGCCGCTTGGGGTGCCGTTTGGGATGCCGCTTGGGATGCCGCTTTCAGGCCGTCTGAGCTGGGCATCAGGATGTCAGCAGGCCTTTGGCCACTGACTCTATGCTAGAATGAACGAGGCTCTACAGAGGCATCTGAGGGCCATTGGGCTAGAGGATTCAGATCCCTGAATTGGAAGGTAATGACTATGAACCCGCTTTTCTTCCTGACATCCGACGTACCATTCCTAGAGCAGAAAGTAAACCTCTTTGGTGTCGTCGACGTGTCAGTCATCTTTATCATCGTCATCGGGGCGCTGATCGTTATCGGCATCATCTTCTTCATCCTCTGGGGCTTTTTTAAAGAGCTGAGAAACCAGAAGGCAGAGGCCAAGGCCAAGGCCAAGGCCAAAGCCAAGGCGAGCTCGACGGGTACCAAGAAAACTGGGTCGACGAGTACTGCAAGCGTTAAGAAGACCGGCAGCACAAGCAGCGCGAGTAGCACGGGCGTCAAGAAAACGAGCACATCGGGCAGCACCAGTGCAACGGGTGTGAAGAAAACGAGCACAACGGGCACGGCCAAGAGCGGTTCGACGGGCACGAAGAAGACTGGTTCGACCAGCAGTACGAGCGTTAAGAAGACGGGCAGCACAAGCGGTACCAAGACCGGCTCGTCCAGCTCGACTGGCGCAAAGAAAACCAGATAACGCTGTGCCCAGCCATCAAAAGCCAGAGGGCGGTGCCCCCGACCAGAAAGAGTTGAAGGCCTCGGGCGAGCCAGCCGCAAAGGCCGCCAAAGGCAGCAGCCCCGACCATAAAGAACTGGCAGTCCCGAGCGAGCCAGGTGTCAATGACTCTGCCAAAGGCAGCAACAAACATGCCGGCCGCGGTCGGCGCGATGTCTTCTCCCGAGTCTTATTGGTGGCTGGCTTGGTCTTGATTGTGGCGGCCATCGGGGTGGCGGGCTACCTGTTTTTGCGCAACCACAACGTCAATACCGCTTATGACCAGATGGCCAATATTGCCGGCATGGACGACCCGGCCATGGTCAGCGACGAGAAGCCGATCGATTGGGACGCCCTGAAGGCCATCAACCCCAATGTCGTGGGCTGGCTCTACCTGCCCGGCACCGGCCTCAACTACCCGATTGTCCAGGGGCCGGACAACGAATTTTACCTGACCCATCTGTTTGACGGCAGCAGCAATTCGGCCGGCGCGATCTTTTTAGACTACGAGAACACACCCGACTTAAGCGACCCTGTGAATTTTATCTATGGGCATAATATGCTGGGTAATTACATGTTTTCTGAGATCACGAATTTTGTTGACCCGAGCTTTATGGCCGCCCACCCAAAGATCATCATCTTTACGCCGGACCGCACGATCACGCTCGATGTGATTGCCGCCATGCGCTGCAAGGGCACCGACCCCGTGCGCTGCATCGGCTTTAACACGATCCAAGATTTTCAGACCTATAAAGAGTCGCTGGACGCCTATGTTGTGACCGGCGATACCAGCGTCTTGAACGGCGCCAGCAACATCTTTGTCTTCTCGACCTGCAAGACCTTTGATATGAACTCGCGCATCATGATGATTGCCACTGACAACAGCAAAAATGACAGCACTTCGTGACCACCCAGAAGAGGCCTGCGGGGTCTTTGGCATCTACGCCCCGGGGCAAGACACAGCGCGTCTGACCTACTTTGGCCTGCACGCCTTGCAGCACCGCGGGCAAGAGTCGGCCGGCATCGCGGTCGGCGACGGGCGCTCGGTGCTGGTCTACAAGGACCGCGGCCTGGTCTCGCAGGTCTTTAACGAGTCGGCGCTCTCTTCGCTCGAAGGCAAGGTCGCGCTTGGCCATGTCAGGTACTCGACCAGCGGCGAGAAAGAATTTGGCAGCCGCACTTCTTGGGAGGCCGCACAGCCCCATCTTTCGACGGTCGGCGAGTCGATCATCGCCTTGGCCCATAACGGCACGCTGCTGAACTCAAACAAGCTGATGGCCGAGCTGATCGAGATGGGGATTTCATTTCGCTCCTCGACCGACAGCGAGGTGGCGTCAAAGTGGATCGCCTATTTTACGCAACAGTCGCACCATATGCGTGAAGGCATCAGGCGCACGATGGAGCTGATGGAGGGCGCCTATGCCATGGTGCTGATCACCTCAGACGCGCTTTACGCCTTTCGCGACCCCTACGGCATAAGGCCGCTTTGCATCGGCCGGCTGCCCAACGGGCAGGGCTATGTCGTGGCCTCTGAGACCTGCGGACTGGATATCGTGGGCGCTGAGTATTTGCGTGATGTCGAGCCGGGCGAGGTCATCCGCATCAACGACGAAGGGCTGGTCTCTGAGCACGCCCTGGCCGAGCGCTCGCGTGCCTTTTGCATCTTTGAGTACGTCTACTTTGCCCGCCCCGACTCGGTCTTAGACGGGGTCTCGGTCTTTGCCGCGCGCAGCGAGATGGGCCGCCGCTTGGCCGGCGAGGCGCACGTCGAGGCCGACCTGGTGATCGGCGTGCCAGACAGCGGCATCCCCTCGGCCATCGGTTACGCCCAGGCCTCGAACATTCCCTATATAGAGGGGATCGTCAAGAACCGCTATGTCGGGCGGACCTTTATCCAGCCCAGCCAGAGCCTGCGCGAGCGCGGCATCCGCCTCAAGCTCAACCCCCTGTCCTCGGTCATCGCCGGCCAACGGCTGGTCTTGGTCGACGACTCTATCGTCCGTGGCAACACCTCTAAACAGCTGGTGCAGATGCTGCGTGACGCCGGCGCCGCCGAGGTGCACTTCCGCGTGGTCTCGCCGCCGGTCGGCTGGCCCTGTTTTTATGGCATCGACACCGACTCGCAAGAGCAGTTGATTGCCTCGCGCTTAGATGTCGCGGGCATCTGCGACTTCATCGGCGCCGACAGCCTGGTCTATTTAAGCGAGGCCGGCCTGCGGGCGTCTTGCCCGACTGCGCACGACGGCTTTTGCACGGCCTGCTTCTCGGGCGATTATCCTGTAGCGCCGGTCGAGCAGATCCAGGCCGGGGCCTTTGTGCGCGGAAAAGAGCCACGCATCGGCCGCCATGGCCAAGGCCTGCGGCCCTGGGAGATCGCAGAGGCCCAGACCGAGCAGCTTTTTAGCTTAGAGGCGTCTGAAAAGGGAGAAGATGAGTGACGGCGGCGTTGCTGGGGGCGGCGCTGCCTGCGGCGGCGGTGCGCGGGGCGGCGGCGCGCGGGACGGCGGCG
>WRFC01000017.1 GCA_009779015.1 Coriobacteriia bacterium
AAAGATCATATACGAGAAGCTCTGGGCTTTGATGCAAGAACGTGGGCTAACGACCTACCGAATCCAGAAAGACAAGATTATCGGTCAGGGAACGCTCCAAAATCTCCGTGATGGCAAAGACGTCACCACGCGCACAATAGCCGCGCTCTGTGAGGCTCTGGGTTGCCAGCCTGGCGACATACTCAAGTACGTAGACGAATAGCACCGGGCGCGCACGGGGCAGGCTGCATACCGGCGGCGGCACCGGCGCGGCGCACAGGCAACCCCGCATGTGCATCCCGGCCACGGCCAGCCCGCGCCAGCATCCCCAAGCGCAGGGTGTGGCCGTTGCCTTTGCTGTACCGTAAGCCGTACAGTGCGCCGGTGCGCGGCTTTGGCAGGGCTACGCCAATGCTACGCCAGCACCAGCAAAGATGGGCGTTTTTTAGGCTCACTACTGCCTATATATCAGCTGTCCAACCGCTGATTGGACAGCTGGTTAGCTTTTTGCGTTTTTTGGTTCTTAATATTCTTCTCAAATCTATCTCAATATTAGCAAATATGTTAAACTACTCTAATACGGAGAAGAGAAAGTATGAATTTTAACGAGTTTGCCGCAAACAACCAGGTGTTTACCACCCAAATGCTACTTGAAGCGACAGGAAGCTCGCCTAGCGTGTCTGTCGCTCTATCTCGGGCTGTGAAATCCGGTAGAGTAATAAAGGTGCGAACTGGAATATACGTCTCTCAGCTGGGAAGATTTCAGGGCGTTCAAGCCGATCCCTATCTGATTGCTACCGTGTTTAGACCGGATGCTGTTTTTATCTATCATTCTGCGTTGGTTCTTCAAGGGCTTGCTCACTCGGTTTCAAACCGCATTCAGTTCATGACCAGTGATGTCTCTTCTGTTTTCTTCTATTCCGGCATCGAGTTTTCGTGCAGGCTATCTAGGCCAAATGCACAAACAGAGGTTTTACATGCTCGTGCATATGGATCGATCACGGTAACAACGAGGGAGCAGACATTGGTTGACTGCATGGCCAAGATTGGAATGGCAGGCGGGGCAGAAGAAGTGGTTCGGAGTTTTGCTGGACTGCCCTATGCTGATATCAACAACATCTTGCTCTGCCTTGATCAGTATCCCCCATCTGTTGCATCACGTATCGGTTGGTATCTTGAAGCCAATCAAGAAAGATGGGCAGTTCCAGATAAAATTTTGATAGGTATTGAATCTATGATTTCTGAGAAGGCAAGCTATAAGCTTGATCCGACATATAAGCATTTTGATGCATACAGCACCAGATGGCGCCTGAACCTTCCCGCATCCGAAGAAACAATAGAATCATGGATGGAGTTCTAATGGCTATCGACCTCCAAGGCTTCCAAGATAGGACACTTGACAAAGTAAATCGTTTGCTTGGGCTTTTGGAAGAGCTGGGTCGGCAACCGGCGCTGAAGGGTAAGCTTTGCATGCATGGAGGAACCGCCATCAATATTTTCATGTTGGAAGCGCCGCGCCTGTCTGTTGATATCGATATGTCTTATATCGGAGCCGTGGACAGAGGTGAGATGCTTGCAGAGAGACCATTTGTAGAGAAAGCCGTAGAAGAAGCTATCACCTTTTCTGGTTACACTTCAAGCGGCGGCAGGGGTGATCATGCTGGCAGAACGTTTCATCTTAGATACATGGGAAGCTGGGGACCTGACCAAATCAAGATCGACCTGATATACCTGAATAGAGCTCCTTTGATAGCGCCCCAACTCAGGCCTTGCTGTTTGCGGCCAACACTTTCTGTGTTGACCTTTTCCGATTTGGAACTTATCGGCGGCAAGATCAAGGCTCTCTACGATCGAGTCGCTGCCCGTGATATATTCGATATCGTGAACCTCAAACTTTATCTCGATGGGTTATTAATCAAAAACCCCGAACTCAAAGTGCTTAGTCACAGAATTCTGCTCTTCTATGTCTCGATGTCTAATCACTTTCCTTTGCCCCTAAGACAAAGAGCCGTAGATCGATTTTCCGGAAGAGATAATGAGCTTGCTTCTCAGCTTTACCCGATGCTAAGAAACAGCGAACGACCTACACTAGGACATCTGATTGCTTCAGCAGAATCTTTTATTACAGATTACGTGTTACCAAGAGATGAGCGAGAGCAGGAATACTTAGAATTCTTTGCCAAAGCTGACTACCGCCCCACTATTTTATTTGACGACTACCCAGATACGCTTGCCGCTGCCGAGGTAAACCCTGAAGCACTCTGGAAGCTTGCCAATATCAAGAAGATGATCAATAAGTTGTGAGCAAAAAGATAAAAGCTGCATAGCGGCAGGTGCTGTGCGGCCTCATCGACAGAACTCGTCAGAGCTTCAATGCCTCAGTGGCATTTGAACAAATGATATTCTTAGTATTATGAAAAAATTCATTATCTTTTTATTGGCAGCTTTGTGCCTGTCGCTGGTCGTCATGATCTCATTTGCCGGAGGCCTAGTGGATCTGCCTTCATTTATCAGAACAGCCAACCCGCTTCTGTTCGTCAGCTTATGGGCGCTGGGTTTTGCCCTGACGGCTTTCATTTTTGGCATGATTACCAAAGACTATTCTTGGGTTGACCGTATCTGGAGCATCTTACCGGTCGGATTTGCATGGTATTACGCATATCGCGGTGGTTTTACTTTAATACTCTGCCTGGTTGCGGTATTGATTACGCTCTGGGGTGCCAGACTGACTTTCAATTTTGCCCGCAAGGGCGGCTATGCCGGCCATGAGGATTACCGTTGGAGCATACTCAGGGGGCAAATCAAAAACCCGTTATTATGGCAGCTTTTTAGTCTTTTCTTCATATCGTTTTTCCAAGTCGGCCTTTTCATACTTTTTACCTGGCCTGTAGCCAACATGGCCATGAACCCAGTTGCAGGGCCGTCAGCATTGTTTTGGTTCTTCATTGCCTTGGGGGTCGCTTTTATCTGTTTTGAGACAACAGCCGACCAGCAGCAATGGAATTTCCACGCCGCCAAAAATGCCGCTAAAAATTCCACTGTCGTACAACCGGCGTCTCAGCCAAAATACTCCGCTGATATCAAAAACGGGTTCTTGGCACAAGGGCTGTTTGCCGTTAGCCGCCACCCCAATTATTTTGGCGAGTTAGGTTTCTGGTGGATGATTTGGCTTTCAGCATTGTCGCTCACGCAAAACATAATCAGCACCGGTATTTTTGGGCCGATAATCTTAACCGTCATGTTCATTGGTTCCACGGTTTTTACAGAAAGCATTACATCAGGCAAATACCCCGCCTACCAAGAATACAAGCGACGCGTTAGCCCGATCATACCCTGGTTCAGACACCGGCCATAAACCAACATGTATATCAAGGCCGATAAACTGACATTTCATATTCCTCAGGCAGACTCTAAAAAGTAAAGTCCTCTTTTATCTCTAATGACAGATATATGTGAAAAGCATATAATTGTATGGCAAAATTTTTTGAAAGGTCAAAGCCATGGGCAACAATACAGCACTCATTCAGGCTCGCGTTGAACCTGAGCTAAAAAAAGAAGTTGAAAACATTCTTACTGAGAATGGCCTAGATATTCCAACAGCGATCAGAATATTCTTTGCGAAGATCCGGCATACTCAAGGGTTACCATTCGAAGTCCGCACTTATAGTGCTGAGACATTAGCGGCTCTCGAAGAGGCCGACTTGATATCTCGCGATCCGAGAGCAAAGAATTACGAAAGCTTTGCCGAAATACTTGATGAAGCAAAAGCTGAGCTCCTAAGTGAATAAGTACAAGCTAAGACAAACAAGTCGGTTTAAAAAAGATTTGAAAAAATTGATCAGGCAAGGTAAGGATTTGCAAGACCTGAATGAGGTTGTCTCCACGCTGATTGCAGGAGAAGCACTTGCTGATAAATACAAAGACCATCCGCTCAGCAATAACTGGGCGGGTTTTAGGGATTGCCACATTGAGCCAGATTGGCTGCTTATTTACAAGAAACAGGATGACCTGCTTATCTTGACGTTGACGCGCAGTGGTTCGCACGTTGAGCTTGGGTTATAGTGGCAGAACGACATTTGCACTTTTGTTCCACACATCTCAACTAATTACTCAGCATTCCGTAAAAGCTCTCAGTACTCAGCCTTCTAGCAAAATCTCGCCCTGCAGGTAGAGTACGGATTTGCCGGCGATCTTGACGCGGTCGCCGCAGTTTTGGCAGTAGAGCGTGCCGCCGCGCGCTGAGAGTTGCTTGGCCAAAAGCCTGTCTTTGCCTAGCCGCGTCGCCCAAAAGGGAATCAGGTTGCAATGCGTCGAGCCGGTCACGTGGTCCTCGGGCACGGCCGACCCGGGCACAAAGAAGCGCGAGACAAAATCAGCCGCGTCGCCCTTGGCCGCCCCCGCGTCGCCACCCGCCCCAACGCCACCCGCCGCCTCAGCGCCACCCGCGTCGCCCGCAGCTGTCACGATCACGCCCAGATACCCGGCGATCTGCCCCAACAGGTCAAGGTTCGGCCGCAGCTCTCTGACCTCTTGCTCCGACCCGACCAGCAGCATCAGGTCACGCGAGGCATGCGCCTCTAAAACCGGCACGCCAAGCGCCGCCTCGGCCAGCTCGGGCACGGCGATCGGTTCGGGCATCCGCGCCGGAAAGTCCATCTCCAAAAGGCCGCCCGCCCGCGCAACCACCAGCCGCCCGCTCTGCGTCTCAAATGCCAGGCTCGACGCCTCCGGCTCGATGAACTTGAAAATCACAAACGCGCTGGCCAACGTGGCATGCCCGCAAAGATCGATCTCCAGCTCAGGCGTAAACCAGCGTAGGTCATAAAACCCCTCGCGCCTGATCAGAAAGGCCGTCTCGGCCAGGTTGTTCTCTACGGCGATGCTCTGCAACAGCGCGTCACTCAGCCATTCGTCCAGCAGGCAAACGCCCGCCGGATTGCCCCTGAACAGCTCGTCGGCAAAAGCATCAACAACAAAGTAGCGCATATTCATGACCCTTCCCGCCCCTCTGCTTTTTTCAACAGCAACACGCGCCTCCGTCCCTTGATTTGCCCGATTCATCCTGGCCGTCCGAGTCGTCACCGTTGCTCGCGCCTCCGCAACCTGCGAACGCACCAAAATGTATACTCCGATCACCCAGCACCGTAAAGGCCTGACTAAAACGCGTATTCACAAGCATCGAAGCAGTGTTCCCGCAGACCAGCATCGGTTTTCCAGTGTAGAACCGATGATGGTCGTCCAGGTCAAAGTAATGCGGATGGCCAGGGATGCTGCCGTCATAATAGGCGACCTGCCCGTAATCCTCACAGATGTCTTCGAGGTCGGCGAGCTTGAAGGCCCGCACAGTGCGTGATGAGAACGTGGCAAAACCGACCTTCTCCGCGATCTCTGGATTGTCGAGGGTAATATTGCGCACACTCGTATAACGAAAGTCCGGCCACCCGGCATCTGCCATCATCCGGCGGAAATCCTCGACATATAAGGCGCCGCTCAGGCACTCGCCGCGCAAGACCGGGTCTGCGTAAAGAGTCGCAGAAATGCGCCTGTCCGCAAAAACATCTGAGAAGTAGAGCTCGCCGCCGGGCTTTAAAACGCGGTAGGCCTCAGCAAACACCCGCTTTTTGGCCGGGGAGAGGTTGATGACGCAGTTTGAAATGATCACGTCGATGCTGTCGTCAGCGATACCAAGCGAGCCCAGGTCTTCGATGTAGCCATGCAAGAAACTGACATTCGAGCTGGCAAAGCCAAAGCGCTGGCGTTGCTCGTCTTGGTACTTTTGGGCCACGGCGATCTGCTCAGGCGTCATATCAACGCCAATCACACGCCCGCTTTGGCCGACCAGCTTAGAGGCGATATAGACATCCCGGCCCGTCCCGCAACCCAGGTCGAGGACTGTCAATCGATCCAAGAGAGGAGGCAGCGGCGAGCCACAGCCATAAAACCTGTCTAAGATCTCGTCCGCGATCAGCGGCAGGATGTCTCTGATCTCAACGGGTGGCGCCGATGTAGCGCAGCAGGCCCCAGAGGCCAGGTCAGCAACGCTCTGCAATGTCTTGCCGTAGTACTCTTTGACACTCTGAAGCGCCGCCGGTTCAGAACAACAGTCCTCTGCCGTCGCCGCCGTTGGCTCAGAGCAGCAACTCACCTTTGGTACCGGTTCAGAACAGCAATCCTCCGACGTGTTGCTACAACAACCCTGTTCACTCATTTGCAACAATCCTCCTCACCAGATAAGCTTGACTCATGACAAATGCAATCGTCATGGGGCGTCGTGACCTGCTCTAAAAACCCCTGCAAGCCGCGCACAACCTCCTCGTTCAATGAGTAATGAATCCATTTGCCCTCTTTGCGGCCGCGGACCAGCCCACAATCCTGAAGGATTTTCATATGATGCGACAAAGTGGGTTGCGTGATCTTGAATTGCTCTAGTATCTTGCAGGCACAGAGCTCGCCGCAGGACAGCATATCGACGATCATGAGCCGCTTGGGGTCGGCCAGGGCTTTCAGTATTCCGGCATTTTTTGTATAGTCTACGCTCAATTTGCTCAACCTCGGGTCAGTGCCTTGTGATATCCAGAGTGCTCAAACTGCTCCCAATATAAACAACACATCGAAAAATGTCAATGTGTATGAGTTGCCCCAAAGCGCCCAAACCAGACTTGACGACCGCCGCAAAACTTGAATACAATTACACATAGATTATCCTCTATATGAAAATCAGCAATAACTTCAGTAGGGGGAGAAGACCCACAGCGGTCCCGAGCTATAGGAGGGCGCCTGATGCCTTTAGTGATAGCGGTCGTCGGCAAAGGTGGCGTTGGAAAAACAACGCTATCGGGAATGCTCATCGAACATCTCTGCAATCAGGGCAAGACCTCGATTCTGGCTGTCGATGCTGATGCCAACTCCAACCTCAACGAGGTGCTGGGGCTTGAGGTCTCGGGCTCGCTGGGCGAGATCCGCGAGGGCCTGGACCAAAAGAAGTTCGATATGATGCAGAACTCCAGTAACCTTGAGGTCTCCGAGATGATCTTCGAAGAAATGGATGGCGCGATCACCCGGGGCAAAGGCTACGACCTTTTGGTCATGGGGCGCTCGCAGGGCAAAGGCTGCTACTGTTACGCCAACGAGATTTTGCGCAAGCAAATACAGCGCCTGAGCGCCAGCTACTCTTATATACTGGTTGACAACGCGGCCGGCATGGAGCACATCAGCCGCGGCATCCTCCCTCAGATCGATATCGTGATCATCGTCAGCGACTGCAGCCGCCGGGGGGTCTTATCCGCTGGAAGAATCGACCGCCTGGTCAAAGAGATTGGGTATGCACCCAGTGTCATGGGGCTGGTCGTGAACCTGGCGCCCGACGGCGTGCTAGACACAGGCACCAAAGAAGAGGTCGAAAACCAAGGCCTCCGCCTGATCGGCGTCGTGCCCCAAAGCGACCAGGTCTTTGCCTACGACTGCGATGGCATCCCGCTGGTCAGCCTGCCCGAGTCGTCCTCAGTGAAGACGGCCTTAAACAACATCTTTAGCGAGGTGGGACTGTGACCGACTCTGCCCATAAAACAAAATTCGCCAAGATCACGCGCGAGCTGTCTGCCCCCGGCGCCCAGTTTGACGACGAGACGAGCCTCGTACGCGGCAAGATCATCGCCTTTGCCGGCAAAGGTGGGACCGGCAAGACGTCGCTTTGCGGCATGCTCATCCAATACCTTTGCCAAACCGGGTACCGGCCGGTGCTGGCCGTCGACGCCGACGCCAACACCAACCTGAGCGAGGTCCTGGGCATCGACACGCAGGCCACGATGGGCACCCTGGCCGAGGACCTAAAGCAGACCGGCTACGGCCAAAGCCCGATCCCCGGGGTGAGCAAGAACATCTATGCCGAGCTCAAACTGAACCTCTCGCTGGCCGAGTCCGAGGGTTACGACCTCTTGGTCATCGGTCGCCCCGAAGGCAAGGGCTGCTACTGCAACGTCAATGGCATCCTCCAAAAAGAGATCGAGAAAATCCAAGACAGCTACCCCTACATCGTGGTCGACAACGAGGCCGGCATGGAGCACATCAGCCGCGGCATTTTGCCCAAGATCGACATTTTGATATTGGTCAGCGACTGTTCGCGGCGCGGCGTCCAGGCCTGCGGCAGAATCGCCACCCTGGTGCGCGAGCTTTGCATCAACCCGCGCAGCATCGGGCTGATCGTCAACCGGGCGCCGGGCGGCGTGCTCAACGAGGGCACACGCCAAGAGATCGAAAAGCAGGGCCTTCAGCTCTTTGGCGTGATCGGCAAGGACGAGACCGTCTACCAGTATGACTGCGCCGGCCAGCCGCTCGTTCAAATTCCCGACGACGCGCCGGTCAAGCAGGCCGTAAAAGCCGTCTTCAGCCAACTAGACTTTGACGGGCACTAAATCTCAAGGGGCTAATAAACGCGTAAAACGTATAAAACATGCAAACCTAGGGAGAAAACCCCAGCCCCTCAGACCTCGACGTCGGCCGGGTAAGCGCGCGGGTCGGCAAACCATTCGATCTCGGTCAGGCCGGTCTCGGTGATGCGTTGCAGCGGCTGCATCAGGTAGCGGGCAAAGCCCGAGGCCGCCACGCTGCCGTCCTCTAAAAGCAGCTCGCCCTGGCCCTCAAAGACCCGGCTGGTGCGTTTGGTCTGCCAGGCCACGACCGTCAGCTCGACCCCCACGGGAACGGGCTGGCGAAACTTCACATTCAGCTCGATGGTCACGCTAAAGGCGTCCGGGTCGCCGATCTGGATGATGCGGCCGATGGTCTCGTCCAAGATGGCGCTGATGATGCCGCCATGCACCCGGCCCGGGTAGCTCTGGTGCTCGTCCAGCGTGCGAAAACGCACATAAAGCCGCCCATCGCGGAGCTCTAAAAACTGCCCATGCAGGCCCATCTGATTTTCTTGCCCACAGCCAAAGCACATGCGGGAGACCTTTTGCGCCCTCACGACCTCCTGCACGTCCGGCTGCCCAGCGGACGTTTCTCGCATACTCAGCTCTCCTTGGTTATACTGACTTCAGTGCTTGCCGACCAACTCCCCAGGCACCTTGATGATAGCGCAAATCGGGGAGCTGGTCGTTGGTCAGAGGCCGCCGGGCCGGCGGGCACAGATGACGTGACAAAGGCCGCCGGGAGGCGACAAAGAGGAAGATATGGGACGATCATGACAGATGAAGAGTTGGATGGCGTGGTTTTGGGCGACGAGGTGATGGGTGAGCTGTCGGAGGATGACCCGGCCGAGAGCGCGGTCTTTTTTGCCCTCGACGAGGCGGCCACGAAGGTCGAAGAAGAGGGCACTTTTGACCCCTTTTTAGTCGTCTTGCAGGGAGAAGAGCTCTTTGTCGAAGAGCAGGACGGCGAAGAGGAGGAGGAGATCTACGAGTCGGCCAAGCAGACGCTCTTTGAGATGGAGCTCTTGGCTGACGCCTACGTCTTCTGCTACGACGGCTATGTCGACCTAGACGAGGGCACACACGACGCGATCCTCGTGGAATGGGCGCGCAAAGACAGCCCCTCGGCGCAGGTCCTGGCCTGGCTATACAAGGACCACGAGGACCATATCGACTTTATCGAGCCGCTCTACACGCTGGGCGAGGCCGACTCGTTCTTCTCCAGCGCCGCCAGCGCCGCCAGCGCCGCAGAAAGCAAGGGGGAGAAGAGCGACGGCGACGCCGGCGCCACTGGCGACGCCGGCACCACCGGCGCTGCCAGCAAGGCCCCAAAGCAGGCCGACGGCCAATAACCCGGCTTGGCGGAGGAATTCTGGCCAATGCCTGAAAAGCCCAGCCCGGCGCTGTGTGACCTGCTGATTCCCGGGACCGACGCGCAGATCGCCGCCGCTTATGCGGGCTTTGCCGCGCGCGCCCGCACCGAGCGCTTTGGCGCCTTTGAAGACGATGTCGTTGTCGTCGATGTCGAGACCACCGGCCTCTCGCCCGAGCGCGACGTTATCATCGAGGTGGGGGCGGCCCGGCTCTGCGGGCCAGACGTGGTCGAGCGCTTTACGAGCTTCGTGCGCCCCGGCCGCCCTGTGCCCGCGTCGATTACGGCGCTCACGGGCATCACGGACAGCGACGTCGAGGCCGCGCCCGAGCCCGGCGCGGTCGTGCGGCAGCTCCAAGAGTTCATCGGAACGACCACGGTGGTCGCCCATAACGCCGCTTTTGACCGCAGTTTTTTAGCGGCCGCGACGCCCCGGCCACTGCCCTTTACCAGCGACAACGCGTGGTGCGACTCGCTCGACCTGGCGCAGATCGCCCTGCCGCGTTGCCGCAGCTTTAGCCTCCAAGAGCTCAGCTCGGCCTTTGCCGACGCGCGCACGACGCATCGCGCCCTCGATGACGTGCTGGGCACCTGCCAGCTCTGGCGGGTCTGCCTGGTGGCCCTGGCCGCGCTGCCGCCCGGGCTGCCGGACCTGCTGGCCAGCCTCTTCAGCCAGTCCGCCTGGCCGCTGCGGCCGTTTATCCAACAGGTCGCGGGCAGCCTGCCCCCGGCCAAGTTCTCGCTCAATGCCGCCCGCCGCCAGCTGGTCACGACCCGCCCCAAGCTCGAGAAGTACGACGCCCAAGAGCTGGTCGGCGGCATCTCAGAGCTGCAGCCGCTGAACATCGGCGAGCTACAAGCCCAGTACTCAGACAGCGGCCTGCTGGCGCGCATGTACCCGGGCTTTGAGCCCCGGGTCGAGCAGGCCGAGATGGCGGCAGCCGTGGCCACGGCCCTGAACACCAGCACCCACTTGGCCGTCGAGGCCGGCACCGGGGTGGGCAAGTCGATGGCCTACCTGCTGCCCCTGGCCCTCTTTGCAAAGCGCAACAAAGTCTGCGTCGGGGTGGCCACCAAAAGCAACAGCCTGCTGGACCAGCTGGTTTACCACGAGCTCCCGCGCCTGGCCGCCGAGCTGCCCGGCGGCCTCCAATACGTCGCCCTCAAGGGCTACGACCATTACCCCTGCCTGCGCAAGCTGATGCGCCTGGTCGGCCAGACCGAGCGCCTCGAGCCGCCCCAGAACATCGCCAACGTGGCGCGCCTGCTGACCTACGCCTGCCAATCGCCCAGCGGCGACCTCGACCGCCTGAAGCTGCGCAACCCCTGGGGCGGCGGGCAAGCCGGGCGGGGCGCGGGCGGCGCGGGCGCCGCAAAAAGCGCAAAGGGCACAGGGGGAGAAGCCCGGGGCGCCCGCAGCACCGACGACGCCCGCAGC
>WRFC01000018.1 GCA_009779015.1 Coriobacteriia bacterium
TGCTGGCGCATCGGCGAGGTCGTGCCAAGCCCCGACAAAGGCCGCCACGCAGGCCAACCGGGCCAGGTGCTTTACAGCGGCAAGTCAGACGACTGGATGTTTGGGCCGGCCAAGCCATGACCCGCTTGGCAGTCCTCATATCGGGCACCGGCACAAACCTTCAGGCGATCATCGATGCCTCGGCCTCGGGACAGTTGGATGCCGAGGTCGCACTGGTCATCTCGAGCCGCCCCGATGCGGCCGGCCTGCAAAGAGCGGCGGCCGCTGGCATCCAGACAGTCAGCCTCAGCCGTGCCGTCTACATCGAGCCTTGGGCGGCCGATCAGTTGATTGCCGAGCAGGTCAGCGCGGCCGGCTGTGATTACATCGCCCTGGCCGGCTACATGCGAAAAATCGGCCCCGAGCTAGTCGAGGCCTTTCCACAGCGGGTTATAAACCTGCACCCCGCCTTATTGCCGGCCTTCAAGGGTGCCCAGGCAATCGCCGAGGCCTATGCCTATGGGGTCAAGGTGACGGGTGTGACGGTGCATTTTGTCGATGCCCAATACGATACCGGCCCAATCATCGCCCAGCGGGCCATTGCGGTCCCTGAAGGCCAGGGCCTCGAGCAACTGACCGAGCGCATCCACGCCGTTGAACATCAACTCTACCCCGAGGTCTTACAGCTCTTATCCCAGGGTCGCGTCGAGGTCATCGGCAAAAACGTCCACATCCACTAAGCGGGCTGCGCGGTACGGGCCGGTCGGGCTGCCACGGTTGATCACGGCTCAGCGGTCACTGTAAAGCTGGCGATCTGCACCTTGGTCTGGTTGTTAGAGAGGTTGATCCACTCTGGGGTGTCAGCGCTATCAAAAGTAAAGGTCAGTGTGCCGCTGGTCGACATGCAGGCGGTCGCCTGATGCGTGGTGCCAGCCGCATCAAAGCTGCACCAGACGGGCGACAGAAACTGGCTGCTGCTGTCTTGGGCAAGCTGGTCAAAACCGGTCCCGTAAATGATGATGGCCGTCGAGCCGTCCGAAGCCACCGCGATCTGGTAGCCGGTGATGGTGTAAGAAAAGCCGTAGCTCGTAACAGCCAGCGGAAAGGTCGGCGGGGCGGTGGAGGAGAGGTTGGCCGACTCAGAGCCCGGGTTTGCGGCTGTGCCGGTGGTCGTGTTGCTGGCCGCGCTGTCAGCCGCCTGGCCAGAAGTGGCGTCCTCGGTAGCGGCCCCCGGAGTATCTGTCGCCGCAGGCTGAGAGCTGCTGTCGCCAGCGGCTGGGGCTGCAGCCGCGTTATCGGTGCTGGTGCCGTTTGCGCTGCTATTCTCGCCATTGGTATTGTTGGTGGTGTCGGCCGTGCCATTGATATCGCTTTGCGCCGAAGTGTCGGTGGTGGCCGGGGCTGTATTGATCAGGGTGCCGCATCCGGCCATTGAGGCCAGTGTGAGGGCGGCGATGCTTGCTCCTGCGATAAGCCTTGCGATTCTTTGCTTTGTCATCCGAACTGCCTGCCTGCCTGTTTGATGCCCGTTTTCTGACTCGCGCCAGCCGGTCTTGGCTAGACGGGCAGGCTTGTGAAAACGGGCCAGATATACAACCTGATAAGTTTAAGCCACCGTCTGGCAGGCGACAAGCGGCGACCAGCCTTGGCCAGCAGCCGCCAACCCACGGCTGGGGGTCGGCCGCGCAGCCAGCGGGCGGCGCCACAAACTGGCTGCATAAGCTAGAATACAAACAGCCTGCGCGTTACAATAGGAGTCTGATTCAAGCCCTCGAAAGGAAACCGCGTGCCTCTTTCAATCGGTATCGTTGGCTTGCCGAATGTTGGCAAGTCGACGCTTTTTACTGCGCTCACGCATAAAGGGGGCCTGGCGGCCAACTACCCGTTTGCCACGATCGAGCCTAATGTCGGCGTGGTGCCGGTGCCTGATGCGCGTCTGGGGCAGCTGGCGGCGATTGTTCATCCGGGGCGCATCGTGCCCGCGACCGTCGAGTTCGTAGACATTGCCGGGCTGGTCAAGGGCGCCAGTGAGGGAGAAGGGCTGGGCAACCAGTTTTTGGCCAACATCCGCGAGACCGACGCCATCGTCGAGGTCCTGCGCTATTTTACGGACAGCGAGGTGGTGCATGTCGAAGGCAGCGCGGACCCGCTGCGGGACAGCGAGACCGTTGCCACCGAGCTGATCTTGGCCGACCTGGGCACTCTAGAGCGCGCGCTGCCGCGACTGGCCAAAGAGGCCAAGCGCGGCAAGAGCGAGGCGGCCAAGCTGGCCGTGGCCGAGCGCCTGCAGCTTTGGCTGAACGACGGCGGCACGGCCAGGGATTTTGCGGCTGACCCCGAAGAGCGGGCGCTGCTTTACGACCTGCACCTGTTGACCGCCAAGCCGCTGCTCTATGTAGCTAATGTCGATGAGGATAAGGCCGGGTTGGAGCTTGAGCCGGTCAACGGGGTCACTCCCGTGCCCATCAGCGCCGAGGTCGAGAGCGAGATTGCCGAGATGGACCCGGCCGAGGCCGAGGAGTACCTGGCCCTGCTGGGCATTGAGCAGTCGGGGCTAGAGCGCTTGGCCCAGGCCGCCTATAGCCTGCTGGGCCTGCAAAGCTTTTTTACGGCCGGCGAGATGGAGGTCAAGGCCTGGACGGTCCCGGTCGGGGCAAAGGCCCCGCAGGCCGCTGGGGTCATCCACACCGACTTTGAGCGCGGCTTTATCAAAGCTGAGACAGCCAGCTTTGCCGACTATATCGAGTACGGCGGCGAGGCCGGGCTGCGGGCGGCCGGCAAGCTGCGCCAAGAGGGCCGCGACTATGTTGTCCAAGACGGCGACGTCATGCACTTTAAGTTCAATGTTTAAAGGCTGGTAAAGAGTTTGGCAGAGACAGAATTATACGAAAAACTAAAGGCGATCGTCGATGGCTACCATGAACTTGAGCTGAGGTTGGCCGACCCAGAAGTGATTGCCAACCAAAAGGAGTACACACGGCTGGCCAAAGAGCATTCGGCGCAGGCCGAGATGGAGCGCATGGCCGCGTCGTACGTCAGTGCGAGCGACGATCTCTTATCCGCAGAAGAGCTCTTCAGGGCTGAAAGCGACCCCGAGATGAGGGAGTTTGCCGAGGCCGAGATCGACGAGCTGAACGCGCGCCTGCGGCAGCTCGAAGAAGACATCAAGCTGATGTTAGTGCCCGGCGACCCCAATGACGACAAGAACATCATCGTCGAGATCAGGTCGGGCGCCGGGGGTGACGAGGCGGCCATCTTTGCCGGCGACCTCTACAAGATGTACCTCCATTTTGCCGACGAGAAGGGCTGGGAGGTCGAGCCGCTGGACTCTAACTCGTCCGATGCCGGCGGCTTTTCGCGCATCGAGTTCAAGGTCACCGGCGACAAGGTCTACTCGGTCATGAAGTTCGAGAGCGGCGTGCACCGCGTGCAACGCGTGCCCAAGACCGAGAGCGCCGGGCGCGTGCATACCTCGACCGCCACCGTGGCCGTGCTGCCCGAGGCCGACGAGGTGGAGGTCGAGATCAACCCCAGCGACCTGCGTGTCGATGTCTTTCGGGCGGGCGGCCCAGGCGGCCAGAGCGTGAACACGACCGACTCGGCCGTGCGCATCACCCATCTGCCCTCGGGCCTGGTCGTGCAATCGCAGGACCAAAAGTCGCAACTCCAGAACAAAGAGGCCGCCATGCAGGTCCTGCGCGCGCGCCTCTACGACCAGATGCTGGCCGAGCAGATGAGCGAGCTGGGCGACCAGCGCCGCTCGCAGATCGGCACCGGTGACCGCAGCGAGAAGATCCGCACCTACAACAGCCAGCAAGACCGCGTCACCGACCACCGTATCGGCTACAACGGCTCGTATAACGGGGTGCTTTTTGGGACAGGCGGCTCTGGCCTTGAAGAGCTGACCACGGCCCTGATCGAGGCCGACCGCGCCAAACGCCTAGAGCAGTCGGTTTCGTGAGCGCTGACCCAGCCTGGACAATCCAACGTTGTTTAGAGTGGACGCAAGAATATTTGGAGAAGTACGCGGACGTTAACCCGCGCCTTTCGGCGCAATGGCTGTTGGCCGCTGCGACCGGGCTCTCGCGCCTCGAGCTCTACCTTCAATACGAGCAGCCGCTAAGCAATGACGAGCGCGCTTGGCTGCGCCAGGCCATCAAGCGCCGGGTCGGCGGCGAGCCCTTGCAGTACATCACCGGGCAGGCGATGTTCTACCACATCGAGTTGCATGTGCGGTCGGGTGTCTTGATCCCCCGGCCCGAGACCGAGACGCTGGTCGCGCTGGTCATCGAGGCCGTCGGCCAGCCCGCCAGCCAGCCCGCCGGGGAGCCAATGAGCGAGCCCGCCGGGCAACCCGCGAGCCCGCCCGCCAGCGAGCCTGCCAGCGATCCCGCCCGCCCGCCCGCCGGGCAACCCGCGAGCCCGCCCGTCGACCAACCCGCCCGCCCGCCCCGCCGCATCCTCGATATCGGCACCGGCAGCGGGGCAATCGCCCTGGCACTGCTCTGGGAGCTGGACGAGCTCAACGTCGTGGCCACCGATATCAGCCCTTTGGCCTTGGCCGTGGCGCAAGAGAACGCCGAGGCTCTAGGCTTTAGCGACAGCCAAATCAGCTTCATCCAAGACGACCTGGCCACCTCGCTGCTTAGCGACCCCAGCAGCCTGGGCAGCTTTGACGTGGTCGTCTCTAACCCGCCCTATATACCTAGTATTGAGATGGCAAGCCTGCCCCGTGAGGTCGGCGGCTTTGAGCCGCCTGAAGCGTTGGACGGCGGTGCGGACGGGCTGCAGGTCTTTGAGCGGCTGCTAGTTCAGGCGCCTGAGCTTCTGAGGACGGGTGGCCTGCTGGCCGTCGAGCTCTACGAGACTAAGCTCGATGAAGCTAGAAAGCTAGCCCAACAGGCCGGGCTCACTGACATCTGCGTGCACAACGACCTCACCGGCCGCCCCCGCTTTCTGACCGCCCGCAGATAAAAACAAAGACCGGCCAGTGACCGGCCAACGGCCGACCAGAGACCGGTCAAGAACCAACTAGAAACCAACCCCCCCCCAAACCAAAAAACCAACCCCTCAAACCAAACCCCTCAGCAGACCGGGCAGCTCCCGCTCAGCCCGGTCAGCCCCAAGATCAAGGCCAAACAAACGACTTCGATGATCTGCTGGGCAGCGCCCAAGCAATCGCCCGTGTAACCGCCCAGGCGATGCTTGAACCAAGCCCCCAGAAAAAGGCGCAACAACAGTGCGACCGGCACACATAAAAACCACCAGGGGCGCTGCCAAAGCAAGGGGATAAACGGCAACAGCCAGGCAAAACTGACAATCAGCCCGCCAGCCGAGATCTTGTGCCCGATCGACCGCACTTTACTCGATGCATCTAAGCGGGCGTAGCTATCAAAAAAGATGATGGTCACAATGCTAGAGCGGCTGAGCACATGGATAAACACTAGGCCGACCAGCCCATACCACGGCTCTACGCCCACCAGGTAGGTCAAGACCGCGATCTTCAAGGCAAAAAGCAGAATCAGGCCAATCACCGCAAACGACCCGAGCCGCGAGTCTTTCATGATCTCGAGCGTGCGCTCGCGGCTGCTGCCGCCGCCAAACCCGTCACAGACGTCACCAAAGCCGTCTTCGTGAAAGGCCCCCGTAATCAGGACGCCGACGGCCAGGCCAATGACCACGGCCACGGCCACCGGCAGCACCTGATAGGCTAGGCCGATGACCAGCGCCACAAGGGCGCCGACAATCCAGCCGATGGCCGGAAAATAACGCGTCGAGCGGTTCACCTGCTCGTCCGAATACCCGACCCAGCGCGGACAAGGGATGCGCGTATAAAACATCACGGCCGTCAGCAGCAAACGGACCTCATAGACCAAACGGTTGTCTTTTTTCTCATCCACGTTGCCGTCCAAATCCTTGTCCACGTCCCGTCACTCGGCGGCGGCCTCGGGGTCGCCCGTGCTCACACCGGCGTCGTCAAAGCTGGCCATGTCCGTCAAAAAAGCCAGGGCGCTACAGATAATGGGATAAGCGACGGCGCAGCCCGAGCCTTCTCCCAAACGCATTTTTAAGTGCAGCAGGGGCTGGCCACCCAGGTAGGCGAGCAGGCGGGCGTGCCCGGGCTCGCCCGACTCGTGGCAGTAGATGGCGTTGTTTACGATCTCGGGCTCGATGCTCTGGGCGACCAAGAAGGCCGCGCTGGCCACAAAGCCGTCGATCATCAAAATGCGGCCGGTCTCATAGGCGCGCAGCATCGCCCCGGTCATCTGGGCGATCTCAAAGCCGCCGAACATGCGCAGGGCCTCGCTGCCGTTGGCCGGCTGGGCGTGGGCGGCCTGGGCGTCGGTTAAAATCTCGATCTTCTTGGCCAGGCCTTCGCCGACCAGCCCGGTGCCCGGGCCAGCGCAGTCGGCCATCGGCAGGCCAGTGAGCGCGCTCATCAGCAGGCTGGCCGAGCTCGTGTTGCCGATGCCCAGCTCGCCAAAGCCGATGATCGTGCAGTCGGCGGCCACGTTCTCGTCCACCACGGCGGCGCCGGCCTCAAGGCAGGCCTTGACGGCGCCGGCCGACATTGCGTCGTCGGCCAGGCAGTTGCCCGTGCCCGGCCCCATCCAATGGTCGATCATGCCTTCGGGGTGCTCGTCCGGCCAATCGATGCCCGCATCAACAAAGACCACCGCGATGCCGTTCTGCTTGCAAAAGGCGTTGATGCCTGCGCCGCCGGCCAAGATGTTCCAGGCCATCTGGGCCGAGACCTCGCGCGGGTAGGCGCTGATGGCCTCGTTGGCCAGGCCATGGTCGGCTGCAAAGACGACGATCGTCGGCGCCACCAGCTGAGGCGTCAAAGTCTTCTGAACCCGGCAAAGCTGGGCAGCCAATGTCTCAAGCTCGCCCAAGGCGCCGCGGGGTTTGGTCTTGTTGTCGATCTTATCCTGGATTTCTTGTTCTAATTGCGATGGTGTGACATCCGCACTCATAACTCCTCCATCCCTTTCAAATATTTTAGGCTAGTCTTAAAAAGACACTGATTGAGCATTTTACACCTGCTGGCATCCCGCATTCCCAACACGTAATCGAAATGGGCTAATATGGCCTCTACGGCTAGAAGCGCCCAGGCGTCGGCGCTTGCCAGCCCGCCGCCGCACCAGCACGAGGCCTGGTAAGAAGCACGAGGCGCAAGGCACAACGAGAGGCTAACAAGCAAATGGCAAAAAGCAAGAACCAAAAACTCAAGCTGCTCTATTTAATGGACATGTTGACGTCCGAGACCGACGAAGAGCACGGGCTCTCGATGCCCCAGATCATCTCGCGGCTGTCCGAGCAGGGTGTCTCGGCCGAGCGCAAGTCGGTCTACGACGATTTTGAGGCGCTCCGCCAGTACGGCTTTGACGTGGTGGCGCGCAGCGGCCGGCCGACCACCTACGCCCTGGGCGAGCGCAAGTTCGAGAACCCCGAGGTCATACTGCTGATCGATGCGGTCTTAAGCTCGCGCTTTCTGACCGACAAAAAAAGCAAAGAGCTGGCCGCCAAGCTCAGCGGCCTGGCCTCGCGGCACCTGGCGCAAAAGCTGAACAAGCAGATCTACGTGGCCGGGCGCATCAAGATGCAGAACGAGAGCGTCTTTTACAACATCGACATCATCCATCAGGCGCTGTCCCTGCGCCAGTGCCTGTCGTTTCAATATTATGATTACAACTTCCAAAAAATACGCATACCCCGACGCGATGGCGAACGCTATACGGTCTCGCCGCTCGGCCTGGCCTACGTCGACGAGTTCTACTACCTCATCACCTATAACGAGCACTACCAAAGCATCACGCCCTACCGCGTTGACCGCATGAAAAGCGTGACGGTCGAAGACGCCCCGGCCGTCAACCCGCCCGCCGAGATGGGCTTTGACATGGTCAAGCATGTCAACCGCGTCTTCAAGATGTTCGAGGGCGAGACAATCCAAGTCGCCTTGACGATTGAGGGCTGGGCAATGAACCCGATCATCGACCGCTTTGGCAAAGACGTCAAGGTCGTGGCGCTCGACGGCGGGCAGGCCAATGTCTATGTCTCAATCACCAAGACCCCCGAGTTCTTTGGTTGGCTGGCCGCCTTTGGCCAAGGCGTGCACATCAGCGAACCCGCCAGCCTCGCCCAAGAGTACAAAGACTACCTGCTGCAGATCGCCGCACTATATTAAGAGCGTTAGAGCGCCCGGGGGAGAAGAGCGCCCCCAACCTCAATACATCAAGGTCACGCCCTCGTAGCTATAAGCCTTGCACGGCATATCGCTGCGTGGCGGCTGGGCGCCCACGAGCTCGCCCGCTAAAAGCTTCTCGGTGGCTGTGATCGTCTTGCCAATCCATTCGTTTCCCAGCTCGGCCGAGCCATGGCAGGGGTGGACGGTCTCAAAGCTGTCCGCCCTGCCCTGCAGCTTTTTCAGGCTCTCTATCAGCGCCTGGGCATCGCGCCCCGGCCCAAACAAAAAGATCCAGTAATCCGAGACCGAGTCGCCGACGAAGATACGTTTATGCGCCCGGTCCAGGTAAGCCACCGACCCCGGCGTATGCCCGGGTATCAAGACGACCTCGAGGCTGCGGCCGCCAAGGTCAAAGACATCGCCCTCCCAGAGCGGGCGAATGGCGTGGCCGGTATTGCCGCGCGAATAGTAATGGCCAAACTCCGAGGGGTGCAGCATGGGCGCGTCAAACCCGTCTTGCCCGCCAGTATGGTCCGGGTCGCCATGAGTTAAGACCAAAGTGATCGGCTTGTCAGTCAGCCCATGGGCAACATCAGCCACCGCGTTACTGACCTCCATGCAGCAATCGATGATCACAGCGCGCTCGCTGCCGGCCACTAAATAGCACCTGACCATGCCCTCTTCAATTGCCCAGAGGCCTTCTCCCAGTTTTTTGACTTGCAGGCCGTCGCTTTCGGGAATCGTAAAATCTGGCGCACTCATTTCAAAACCTCCGCTTCATTGCTCAACTTGCTCTGCTTGAATGCCCCACTCGACTCGCCCAACTCGGCCTGCCCCAATCTTTTTTTAACCCGCTTGCCGTTTAGCTACTATCTGTCTGTAACACCCTCTGCATGTCCTTTGCTAAGAACTCCGAGGGGTAGCCATAATCGTCATAATCAAAAGAATAGCAAGACTCGCTGTTCAGCTCCCGCGACAAAAGAGGCTGAAAAAACTGGCCATCTACCAGGGCAACGTCTAGCCACTTGAGCATACTGATGATACTTTTCAGCCCAGCCAACGCCTTATCGCCATGCAGCTTTGAAAATTCGACAGCCCCCGCCGCCTTTAGGTATTGCCCGGTCTGCTCGTTTGAATAGCCCTCGCGCAAGAAAGCCTGCTTTATTCCATCGAGCACAAGGCCGTCGATGTCCTCCCAATCAGCGCTTTGCAGGCCAGTAAAAAGCAGGGCGTAACGGTTGCTGATGTTCATGGCAATCAAAGTGCTGCGCCCGTGGTACTTGGTCCGGTGCAGGCTCCAGCAATAGAACGGGCAGCTCATGTCAGCTGGCAAAAGCTGTTTGATCTTCAAGAATTTTTGGAGCGGCTTGCTCAACCCAAACTGCATTACGACCTCCCCGTCAATAAACTTCAGTGTACATCAACCGCCCGCCGCCATTCTATGTTTTGTCAGCCTGAATTCCAGATATTTTGTAATAGCCGGTGTAATCGGGTGCCTAGGCGGGCCTTACCCACCTGCTGTTGCCCCATTTACACGGTTTTTTCGAGTTCGTGGCACAGATCGCCCCTGAAAGACGATTCTAAATAGTTGCAAACCACTCACAAACTTTCAGCACCCAATCTACCAGCGGTTTTCTTATAGGGAGAAGACCATGCCCTTCGAACCAGTCGCAAAATCCGTCTTTCAATGGCGATCTGTGCCACGAACTCTGAAAAACCGTGTAAATGTGCGGATAAGACCCGCTCACACGCGATTGGCCTAAGTCAATGGGAACATGAGTCAATAAGTCAACGAGTCAATGGGGACGAATAATTCTGTCCCTCTCGCTATTGACTTACTCTGTTGACTTGTTTGCATGTGGGCGGGACTTTACATAGATTTGACATAAGGCGGGGAGTGGGCTTTACATTCTGGGGCTATAAGTAAAGGGCGCAAGATTCTTGCGCCTTTAATTGTGGCTAGACATGGAAACCAACGTAGGAGGAAACA
>WRFC01000019.1 GCA_009779015.1 Coriobacteriia bacterium
AAGAAGTCTTGGAACTGTTCGTAGAGCTGGTGTTTGTGCAGGTAGTCGTAGCAGCGGAAGGCGATTTGGAGGTAGTCGGCGGCCGTGCCCTTCTTTTTGAACGACTCGGACATCACGCTTTTTTCGTGCCGCAGGTAGTTATAGAGCGGCTGGTGGAGAAAATAGATGGTCTCGCTGGCCGTCATGTAGGCATCGTTGAAATAGGCATCTTCAAAGAGCAGGCCGTCGGGGAAGTCGATCTGGTAGCGGTCGATGATCTCGCGGCGGTAGATCTTGTTGCAGAGCGAGACGTCGGTGTTGATGATCTGTTGCCAGTCGATCTTTCGGCGGCCACGGTATTTGAGGCGGAGGTACTCTTCGACGCCTTGTTTGAGCTCGTCGGGGATCTCAAAGATGATCTTCCAGCCGCAGATCACGACATCGACCTGCTGTTCGATCAGCGTGTCGTGCATGATGCGGCACATGTTGGGGTCAAACCAGTCGTCGCTGTCGCAGAACATCAGGTAGGGCGCGCGGGCTTGCTGGAGGCCGGTGTTGCGGGTGGTTGAGACGCCGGAGTTGGCCTGGTCGATGGCGATGACGCGGCTGTCGCGCTCTGCGTAGGCACGCATGATGGCTAGCGAATCGTCGGTGGAGCCATCGTTGACGCAGATGATCTCGATGTCGATGAGGCTTTGGCCGACCAGGCTGTCCAGGCATTTGGATAGGTACGGGCCGGTGTTAAAGACGGGGACGATAATGCTGATGAGGGGGCCGGCCAGCGGTTCGGGCTGGTGCGGGGGCTGGTGCGGGGGCTGACTGCCCGGCGGTTCGGCTAGCTGCCCGGCTGCCCGCTGCGTCTGCCCGGCCGCCTGCCCAACCAACTGCCCGGCTGCCCGCTGCGTCTGCCCGGCCGTCTGCCCAACCAGCTGCCCGGCCGCCTGCCCAACCAGCTGCCCGGCCGCCTGCCCAACCAGCCGCCCGGCCGCCTGCCTGTCCCGCTTTTGCACCAGTTGCCTCAGCTGCAGCAACAGCTGCTCGTTCTGGGCATACAGATAGCGGATGTCAGCCCGCATAAAAAACTGTCGCCGATAGGATGGGCTGATCTTGTACCAGATGCGGACGATCAGGTTTTTCAGGCGCTGGCTAAAGCCGGGTACCTGGTCAATGTTTATAAAAGGCTCTGGGTCTTTCAAAAACCGCTGCAACTTGTCTAGCTCGTCGGCCTTTAAGAGGCTGTAGTCAAACAGGCCGGCCTCTTCGGCGGCCTTGAACTCCTCGGTCATGAGGGCGGCAAAATCGCGCGCCAGGCCGCCGGACAGCCGCCCCAGGTTCCAAAAATAGATATCGACCTTGCGCTGCTGGACGATGCCGTCGAGGCGCGCATTCAGTTGCCGCGCGCCCACAAAACGCTCGATCTCGTGCAGTTCGTCGGCGACATAAAAGGCCTTGCCCCGGCTATTCACCGATGAGCCCTCGTTATCTAGCCGGTAGTGCAGATAGGCCGCATCGGTAAACCAGACGCGCGTGGCGCACGCCCAGACCTTGAAATTAAAGGAGGTGTCTTGGTACGAGGCGCCCGGCGTCGTTAGAAAGCAAATCTCGTTGGCGCTTAAGAAGTCGCGCCGGTAGATGGCCGCCCAGATGCAGGCCAGGCGCGAGAAGACCTCGGGCTCGGCGGCCGGGTCGATCACCCGGTCGCACATGCTGGGTGTAAACAGGTGAAACATGACGTCAGACCCCACACCATCGCCATCTGTGCGGTAATGGTAGAAGCTGCTCTTGACGACTTGGGCCTCGTGCGCTTCGGCCAGGTTGTAAAGGTCGGCAAACATATCGACAGAAACCCAGTCGTCCGACTCTACGATGCCCACGTACTTGCCGCGCGCCCTGGCCAGACCTTTGTTCATCGAGTCGCCATAGCCCGAGTTTGGTTTGGTTATGACCTCGATACGCGGGTCGCGGGCGGCATACTCGGCCAGGATCTCTGGGCTTCTGTCGGTTGAGCCGTCATCGATACAGATGATCTGCAGCTCAGAGAGCGTCTGGTCAAGGATGCTGTCGAGGCACTGGCGCAGGTAGCGCTGGACATTGCAGATCGGGACAAGGACCGATACCTTGACCTCGCCGCCCCTGTTGCCCCCTAAGACGTTTTGTTCAACGCCCATTTCAATACCCATGAAACCACTTCCTTGTTTTTACCGCCCATGACCCTGTAAGCAAATTTTGAGTTATCTCATAACATCTTACTATATGGTATAAGCAGCCAGATTTACACCGTATTGACGTCACATTTACGGGCGTTCTGCGCTTGCGTTTTTTGGCGTTCTGCTGTATATCAGATAAACATAGTTTTTCTCAATCGAATTGTTTTTCTATCGGGGGCGTAATATGAAAACAATGAGGATTTTTGTCGCGACGATATTGGCCTTTCTTTTATTTCCGGCTCAAGCCGTTTTTGCCGCCGGAATTACAAACCCGCCTATAGAGAACCCACCAGTAACCGCTGAGTTCTCGACCCTTGACCAAGCGCAAGAGGCCGGCGTGGCGGGCACTATCCCCGACGACCCCTCGGCTTATCAAAGCGACAGCATGATTGTCGTCTACAAAGACGCGACGCCCACAGCGACAGACGTCAATTCTGTCGAGGGCGGCATCTCTAGCCTTTCGGTGGGCCAAGAGGATGTATCAAGCGACGTCATCAGCACGGTTGACGGCCAGGCGGTCGCGGCAGTAGATGTGCCAAGCGATGTCTCGCTGGACCAGGCCATGCTCGAGGCGGCCAACAACGACGCCGTGGCTTACGTGCAGCCCAACTACTACTACAGCGACTTTGCCACGACCACCACCACCGCCGCCACCACGGGCACCGCCGCCGCCACGAGCGCCACCGCCGCCACTGCCATCCAGACCCTGGCGGCGTCGCCGCTAGACTACTCGCAGCCCAACGACCCGTATTTTACCAACGGATCGCAATGGTACCTGAACTCGATCTTTGCGCCCACAGCTTGGGATAAGGCCCGGGTTAACCACAAAGTAACGGTCGCGGTCGTTGACACCGGGGCGCGCCTGACCCATCTGGACCTGGCGGCAAACCTGGCCAAAGATGCCAGCGGCAAGGTCATGGCTTGGGATGCCACACAAAACTGCTACCTGGCCAGCAGCTCTAATTACGGGGCTGGCTTTGGCGATCTGAACGGGCACGGCACCCATGTCTCGGGGTTGGTTGCGGCCGTGACCGATAACGGCATCGGCATTGCCGGGGACTCGTACAACGCCGATGTTCTCCCCATCAATGTCTTTTATTGGGCCAATGTCAACGGCCAGGTCAGCCTTGTGGCCGATACCTCGACCCTCATAGCAGCGTATAACTATGTGGCCAAAGAGGCTAAGGCCCTGAATATCAGGGTGGTCAACATGAGCCTGGGAACATACCAAGACCCCGGGTCGTCTTCGACTGACTCGGCGCTTTACAAGGCGGAGCAGAGCGCTACGGCGGCCGGCATTCTGACGGTGGCGGCGGCCGGCAACGATAACACCAGCACGCCGGTTTATCCGAGCGATTGGCCCGATGTCTGCTCGGTCGTGGCGGTCGGCGCCAATAACGTCAAGGCCTCGTACAGCAACTACAACGCCAACAAGGATATTGCGGCGCCCGGCGGCGATAATGGCATGGGCATACTTTCGCTGGGGTACACTTCGAACACGGCTTACGCCACGATGATGGGGACCTCGATGGCTGCGCCGCTGGTCTCGGGAGCGGCTGCGCTGCTTTTTAGTATCAACCCTGCGTTGACGCCGGCGCAGGTCAAGTCGCTGCTTTGCTCGACCGCCCGGGACCAGGTGGGCGACTACCGCGATACTCCCGGGCGGGACGACTACTATGGGTATGGCTTGCTGGACGTGCAGGCGGCCGTTGACCAGCTGATTGCGAACCCGCCCAAAGTGGCCGCCATGGCGCCCACGATAACTGCGCAGCCGGCCAGCCCCATCTTTTATAAGGGGCAGAAGGCCACGGCCTTGAAGGTGACGGCCAAATCGCCCGATGGCGGCACGCTGAAATACCAGTGGTACTCGAATACGGCCAACTCCAAGACCGGGGCAAAGGCCATCAGCGGGGCCACGGGCGCCAGTTACACGCCGCCAACCAAGAGCGCGGGCATCGTCTACTATTTCTGCCGGGTGACCAACACCAAGAGCGGCGCTAGCCCCGCCACCAAAACGGCCGACTCAAAGATCGTGGCCGTGCGTGTTGCCGCCGATTTCAACAACACGGTGGTGACGGTTGTGCCGGACGCCAAGACCGGGCTGCGGCTCGAGATACCGGGGCAGTCCAAGGCGAGCGGCGCCCAGGCCGGGCTTTGGAGCAACAACAACGGTGCCAACCAGCGCTACCTGCTGGTGCGTGATGCCAACGGGCTCTATCGTTTGAAGAACGTTAATTCGGGGCTCTATCTGACGGTCAAGGGCGGCAAGGCGGCCAACGGCGCGGCGATTGTGCAAAGCGCGTCTTCGACCAGCAAGGCGCAACGGTTCATGGTCAGCTATGAGGCAAGCGGCAAGTACACGCTGGTCTCGGCACTGGATACGGGTTACGTTATTGCCGTCAGCGGCAGCGCCACCAGTGCCAGCAGCGTCAAGTCGGCGGCTAAGATAGTGCTGCAAAAGCGCAACACGGCTTCGGCCACACAGGTCTTTAGGCTTGGCGTGGTCAAGCCGGTGATTGCCAGCGGCACCGTGGTGACGATCAGAAACTACATGACCGGGCGCTACATGGATGTCTGCGGTGTCTCAATGCTTAATTACGCGCAGGTCCTGACCTGGTCGGCCACGGGCGGGCAAAACCAGAAGTTTCGAATAGATTTTGATGCGGCGACCGGCTATTACTATATTGTGCCGCTTAACTCATCCAAGCCTCTGACCTTGTATGCCAGCCATCTCTTTATGAATGGCAGCACGGTCTTTCAATACACCAAGACCACGGCCTTGCGCCAGCAATGGGATATTCGCAAGAACAGCAACGGCACCTACACCTTCTATCAGCCGAACTCAGGCTTTGCGCTCTCGGCCTGCGGCGGCTCTAAGACGTTGGGCACACCGGTCATCATTTGGCCGGTCAATGGTGCCGGCGACCAGTCCTGGGTGTTCAAGAAGCAGTGAGGGGGCGGCTGACCGCGCTTATCCCCTTTTTTGGGTGAATATGACAAAAAAAGAGAGAGAGGCAAAAATTAATAGGTAGTTTTTAGATGAAATGGGCTTGTGCTATAATCAGAGCTTGTTTTTCTGAGCCAGGCTTTGAGAAACAATAATATGCAAGAACAAGAGGCAGGCTGCCCCAGACACAGGTAAGGAAGTCACAATGAAAACGCAGCATAAGGCAGGCCGAATCTTTTTCAGTGCCATCGTCGCTTTTCTCCTCACATTTACTATGCTCCCCCTTCAGAGCGTCTTTGCCGCAACTACGGCAGGCGGCACTTCGGCTGATGGGCAGACGGTGGCCGGGACAACGGACCCGGGCAACACGGCCGTGGGCGACACCGGTGCCGGTGACGCGGTCGTGGGCGACACGGGTGCCGGTGACGCGGGCGCAGTTGCAGGCGACCAGGCACCGACTGCGGCCAGCTCTGACGACGGCACCGGGATAGCCACAGACGCGGTCGCGGACACAAGCGCAGGCACAAGCGGTACAGCGGCGACCGACACTACGAGCCCCCAGGCAGAGCTGCCAGCCCAGGCCGACAGCCAGGCCACGGCGGCGCCCAGCACGGGCATCAGCTCTTTAGCTGCCGCACCAGAGGCGACTGTTCCCGCAGCCTCTGGCCAGGCAACGACCGGCAGCCAGGCCGCTGGCAGCGATGCGGCTGCGGCTGCGGCTGCGCCCTCAACCGGCGTGACCACGCTTGCGGTGACGCCCCAGTCGGTCAACGACACCAGCTTTGACGGGGACGTCGTGTACTTCTCGTCCACAAGCCCTGCGATCTCTGGGGATGTCATCGACATTATGGGCGAGTCTAAGGATAGCTTGGCCTCGGCGATCGTCTACCCCAACCACAATGGCCCCAACCAGCGTTTTCGCCTAGAGCTGCAGCCAGACGGCTATTATCGGATCGTCAACGTTTATTCGGGGTTGGTGCTGGATATCATGGGCGAGGCCATGGTCTCGGGAACGCAGATCATCCAGTACGCAGACCATAACGGGGATAACCAACGCTGGAAGATCGTCAAGCGCGCGGACGGTACGTATACCCTCCTCTCGAAAAAGAACGAGAGCTACTGCATAGATTTTAAGGCGGACAAAGCAAACGGCTTGAACATGGCGGTCTTAAGGCCAGCCAAGAGCACAACCGCGTCGCAGGGCTTTAAGGTCAACGTGATTTCGCAGGTCGTCAAGAACGGCACATATACGGTCAACTCGCCGGCTGCCGATAAAGTGCTGGACATCAACGGCCAGTCTCAGGTGCCGGCCACAAACGCCATCATCTATCCGCCCAACGGCGGCCTCAACCAACGCTTTGTTTTTACCTATCAGCCCAAGAACGGGTACTATACAATCACCGCCGCCCACTCTGGCCAGGTCTTGGATGTCTTTGGGGCAAGCCGGGTCTCGGGTACCGCCGTCATCCAATATCCCACGAATGGCGGCTATAACCAGCTCTGGAACATCACAAAAGACTCCTCGGGCAAGCTGGTCATCCGTTCGGCCTGGGGCAACCTGTCGCTTGACCTGAACAAGGGGTCGACAGCCAGCGCCAACACCATCGATGCCACGACCTACACCGGTGCCGCCACGCAAAAGTGGACGCTGACCGCCAGCACCCTGATAGATAATGGTGTTGTGAACCTCAGCATCTCGACCGGTAAGAACCTCGAGATCGTCAGCGGCTCGGCCAAGAGTGGCGCAGCTACCCAGATCCATACCTCGCGCGATGTCATCTACCAGCGCTTTTATGTTGAGAGCGTGGGCACGAACACCTATGTCTTAGAAGCCGTGAACAGCGGGCTGAGGCTTGGCGTGGCATCGGCCAGCAGCACGGCCGTCGGTGTCTATACGGCCAATAACGCCTCGACCCAAAAATGGCAGGCCGTGATTGCGGGCAACGGCTATTTTTACCTGAAGAACGTGGCCAGCGGAAAATACCTCAGCACTACGGGCAACAGCGTGGCGCAGAGCGCCGCCTCGGCGGTGACGACCAAGCTGAACACGGCCTCGCAGCTCTGGAAGGCGGTGCCGGTACCGGCCTTGCCGGCGGGCGACTATAACTTCAACAGTGGGCTGGGCGGCAACCTGAGGCTAGATAACTTTAACAACACCTCGGCGGTCGGCAACATGCAAGACGTCTGGACGGCCAATGAGACCTTTGCCCAAAAGTACAGGCTGACCTTGCTGGCCAACCAGAACTATACGATCACGAATATCGGCTCGGGGCTGAACCTGCAGGTCAAGTCGAACAGCATCGCCAGCAGCACGGGCAAGGGGACATTGATCCAAAACATCCCCAACAGCTCGAGCACCGGGCAGCAATGGAACTTTGCCTATGCCGGGGGCGGCTATTTTTACATTACCAGCGCCTTGGCCGGGCAGCAGGTCTGCCTCTCGGTGGACAACAACACGGCAGTGGCCGGGACAGCGGTGAATATCTGGAACAAGACCGCAGGGACCAAAGGCCAGTACTTTAAGCCCGTGCTGTTGGGCGAGACCAGCTATATAACGATGAATATGAGCATCGCCACCTTTACCGCCTGGCAGGCTGCATCAGCGAGCCTAGACGGCATCTATAATACGTCCGGCCAGCTCATCAACCCCTGCGACCCGACTCAGAACGGCGATCGCATGCTGCAGTTCATGGACCTGCGCAAGTCTACCGGGCTGACGGCGGCCCAGATCAACGCCTATATCGACAGCTCGGCGGCCGGCAAGACCGGGCTTTTGCATGGGCAAGGCGCGACCATCGTGGCCGCTGCCAAAAAGTATGGGATCAACGAGGTCTACCTGATCGCACACGCCAATCTAGAGAGCGGCTGGGGCAATTGGGTCTTGGGCGATGCCCAGAACCAGGGTTATTACTACGACGGCACAACGCTGGTCTCGGACGGCAACGGCGGCATGCGCACGTACCCGGCCGGGACCTATTACAACTTCTTTGGCATTGGCGCAGTCGACTCGGCACCGGTCACCGGAGGACAGGCAATGGCTATCCGCAACGGTTGGAACTCTGTCCAGAATGCCATCATGGGCGGCGCTGAGTGGATTGCCGAGAACTACATCTACGGAATTGACCTGAGCGGCAACGGCGGCGGGATACTCAACGCCTATCCGCAGCCCACCCTCTATGCCATGAAGTGGGACCCTTATCGTTCGAACGCCGAGATGCAGCGCGGCTGGCGGCAGTACGCGACCGACCCGACCTGGGCGCGCAAGGTGGCCGCCAATATGGAGACCTGCTACCTGATGAACGGCGGCATTCCCAAGGTCAGCTATATAGTCCCGAAGTTCCCGTCTTAAAGCGGCATTGCCCGGGGCGCGCGGGCGCGCGCTGCAGCGTCTGAGTGCGGGGGCGATGCAGCGCTCGAGCGCCAGGGTCGTGCCAGGGCACGATGCAGTGCCCGAAAATTGTGAATAAAACGCAAGCAGACATAATATATTACCGTGGTATTGATGGTATATATTAAATAGTTTGTGCTGTGGTCTTGTGGTTATCCCGCAAGTTGCTTATTATGTTTCGTCAGGGCCTTGGGCTCATAACGTTAATGGGTTTATCTATTGAGGAGAAGAGATCGATGGCAAAACACAGGGTCGCGATAGTCGGAGCTACCGGTTATGCTGGGATGGAGCTTGTCAGATACCTGCTTGACCACCCCGGCTTTGAGCTGGCGGCCATCACATCGTCATCCAAGAAAGGCCATGCCCTGGCCGAGCTTTGCCCATCGTTGCTGGGCAAGACGGACCTGACGTTCACTGACCCGCCCGAGCTGGACACGTTGGTGGCGGCCGGCGGCCTGGATGCCGTCTTTTTGGCGGTTCCCCCGACGGCCTCGATGCCCCTGGTCCCCTCTTTGTTGCATAGCGCGGTGGTCATTGACCTCTCGGCTGACTTTCGCTTAAAGGACCCCGACGTCTATCAGAAGTGGTACCTCGAAGAGCATTGCGTGCCCAGCCTGCTGGCCGAGGCGGTCTATGGCCAGCCCGAGCTCAAGCGCACTCAGCTTTACGCTGCGGCCCAACGCCATAACGAGGTGCAGGCACCCGTTCTGGTGGCCTGCGCGGGCTGTTATCCCACGGCTAGCGCGCTGGCTATCGCCCCCAGCCTGGCCGCTGGCGTGGCCCAAGAACAGCAGGTCTTAGTCATCAATGCCATCTCGGGGGTCTCGGGCGCAGGCAAGAAGGTTACCGAGAGCAGCCTCTTTTGCGAGCTCAACGAAAGCCTCAATGCCTATGGCGTGGCCACCCACCGGCACACACCCGAGATCGAGCAGGTCTTGAGCGAAGAAGCCGGCTACTCTGTGCGCGTCCAGTTTACGCCGCATCTGGCACCCCTCACGCGCGGCCTCGTGTCAACCGCCACGATTAGCCTGAAGCCGGGACAAAACGCCGCTTTGCTCTACGAGATCTATCAGACGGCCTATGCCGACGAGCCCTTTGTACAGCTGCTGCCGCTTGGCCAGATGCCCAAAAGCGCTAGCGTCCGCGGCTCTAACCAGGCGCAGGTGGGCATCGCCTTTGACGAGCGTACCAACATGCTGGTGGCCTCTTGCGCGATTGACAACCTCGGCAAGGGCGCAGCCTCACAGGCCATCCAGTGCGCAAACATTATTTTTGGCTACCCCGAGACGGCCGGGCTGACCGTTCTGCCGCCCGTCGTCTGAGCGCCGCCGCCTGCCGCCTGGCCGACCCGCCTGTCGACTGGCCGCGCCGCCGCAAGGCGCTGACGCAAAGCGTTGCCGCAAAGCGTCGCCGACCGAGTGGCCGAGTGGCCGGGTGACCGAGTGACCAAGTGGCCGAGTGGCCGGGCGTTTCTGAGCTAGCACTATCTGACCGACCTGAGCATCAAGCATCA
>WRFC01000020.1 GCA_009779015.1 Coriobacteriia bacterium
CCGGTCGGGGTGTCGATCTCTTTTTGGTATTCGCGCATCTCTTGGTCGGCCTCGATCTTGGACTTATAGAGATCAAAGCAGCCATAGTCGTCAAATGGCGCCATCTTGATATAGATATGCGGCTCATCGAGCTGCAGCGGGTGCAGGCTCTCGTAGATCATCTTGGCGTTGTCTAGGCCGTATTTCTCGACCATCTCGTCAAACGGCATATCGGTGCCCAGAGAGTTGGGGGCGTCTGTCCGGCGGCAGATCTCGTCGTCGCGCTCAATATAGCCATGCGAGCTCCAGGCCGCGCTGAGGTGCCCCCTGAACCTTTCTAAGAAGGCGTCGACCGAGCCCATGAAGATCGTGCAGCAGTCGTGGGCACGGGGTATGACGATCTTGTAGCGGCTGGACTTCAAACCCTCTGTGCTGTTGCCGCAGAGCCCAAACCCCATGATGATGGCGTCGTACTCTTCGGTGTCTTGATCGACCGTGTCGATGATCGCCTGGAGGTTGGCTTGGAGCTTCTCGGGCTCGACGTGTTGGTTGAGCGGCACGAACTGCAGATCGACGATGTTCTTAGAATTTGCTACGACTTGGCAGGCCATCCTGGTCAAGACACTACAGCAGATAAACTTCAGCCTCATCCGACTACCTCTTTTCTAATCAGAAGAATTTACGCACCCTGTGGGCGTAGGCCGCCCTCGAACTACCGACCCGCCACTCAATGATGCGAGAAGCTCATCAGCATGCGGTAGTCGGGCAGGTTGATCTTGCGGTATTGGCCGGGCGTTACGCCCTCGATCATCTTAAAGACCCGCGTAAAGTAGCTCTGGTCAAAAAACCCGACCTCACAGCTGATGGCCGAGATGCTCTTGGACGGGTCGAGCAAGAGGTGCCGGGCCTTGATGATGCGCAACCGGTTGATATACTCGCGAAAGCTACAGCCCGTATACTGGCGGAACAGCCGGCTCAGATAGGTCGGGTGGACGGACGCCGAGCGCGCCACGTCGTTTAGCGAGATGTTGTTTAGATAGTTCTCCGAGATATAACTGACGGCCGCCTTCACGACGTTCGGGTAGTCACTGATGCTGATGTCCACCCCTTCGAGCTTGTCGACTGAGATGTCTTGGATGCCGGTGCCCAGTGTGTCTTTGTTCACAAGCATCGAGATGATCTGGACAAGTGCCTCGACAAAGTGCATATCTTGTTGCTGGAGCGTTGAGAGGGCGCTGCGCAAAGACTTGATGTCCTCATAAGTCATATCTGGTTTAAAGCTCCGATGGACTCGGAGGATCTCGTTGGGGTCTTCGGTCAAGATCGGCCCGACCACGATGGTCGCGATATATTTGTCAGCGCTGCGCACGGGCACAACGATGTTTGAGATGCCATAAAAGCAAGTGACGGCCTGGCAGATGTCTTCTTCGCGGTCCTTTTTACGGCGCATGCCCTGCGAACTGATATAGGCCTCGCCCTCGTTGAACATGCCCAGGCCCGTAAAGCCATAGCTATCAGGGTTTTCTTCGGGAATTGCGTAGGCCTGGTTGCCAATCGAATCAAAAACGACACTGTGCAGGTTCATCGTCGCATAGATCAACTGACTGACCATACAGACCTGACTCAAGGCTTCTAAGTATTTTAAAGACATATAGAGCCGCTCCTTTCAAAAACCAAGATTTTCATCAGCTCTTTTAGCCCCTTAAACTTCGCTCTATCTCTAGATGCCCCAAACGCTTTGCAAACCTGTAGCAGAACACTCATCGCTTGTTGTACTTCTCAATCTTCCAGTCCGGAATAGCACATTTCTTGCAAACGCCCTTGTAGCAGCGGTTCTTCAACTGCCGATGCACCCGGCCGTTCTTGCTGTCCCTGATCTTAAAGGTCTCGCCGCAGTGGGTCGATACGATGATCGAGTCGCCGCTGGCTTTGACCTCTCTAACCCCATGCAGAAGCCCCGACCGTGACGGCCAGAGCTTGATCTTGTCGACGCTCGTTAAGAGGCCGGCGTGCTTGGCCCAGTATTTTGCCTGCACCTTGCTATAGGCCGCCATTGTGCGCCACCTCGCAAAACATCGACATGACCCCGGTCTCGAGCTCGTCGTGGATAACCAGCCCGGCTTTTTGGACGGCCGCCTCGGTAATGCCAAAGGGGATGCCCGGGGCCGATATCGTGCCGCCCGCGCAAACCTGGGGGGCATCGATAAAGGTCGGGCAAGTCGTGGCATCGATAATGTACTTCCAGGCCTGGCCCTGCCAATCCCTGGCCAAGAGCGCCGATTCCATATCAAAGGGCGTGGATTCTTTGAGGTCGTACCAACGGATCGGGACATGCCTGTCTCTAAAAAAGTGGTAGGCGCCCGACCCCACCTTGCCCGCTCCCAAAATCAGCACCTCGGAGTCAAGCGCCTGCTGCGCGCTGAGGTAGAGGAGGGCGGCAAAGCCGCGACCGGTCGCAAAGCCGTTGTCCGAGGTCGCCCCGGTGCGCAGGTTGCGAAAAAGGCAAACGTTGTCGTCTGCCATAAAGACCAGGTCTGCATCCCTAACGATCGCCTCGTTCAGCCCAGCCACATCGGTGGTGTCGGTGACATAGGCCTGTACATCGGCAAACTCCCGCAAGATCAAGGCCACCGTCTCAGAGAAGTCACCGATCAGGCCTTCTCCCGCTGTAATCGGAACAACCGCGACCGAGGTCTTTTGGCGCACTGCCAGGGGCAGATACTCGGTCCCCGAAGCAAAATGGGCAATCTCTAAGAGGCTTTTGCCTGTGACCGCCCGATAGGCCTCTTCAAGCAGCGGCAGACGCTGATTGATAGAATTCATGTTCTCTGTTGATAACCTAGTCACCTACGGCCACTCCTACTGTCAATTCGGATGTTTTCTGATGTCTCTTTCGGCCACGCAGGTCGTTGCTCAGCCCTGTGATGATCTTCTCCATTTTGTTTTTCGTTTGATCATAGGAACTGCCCACAGCTATGAGAGTAGCATAGCTCGGATCACGGCCTCTATCGTCGCTGACCAGGGCGCTGTCTGCGCCAAAGAAACCATCTTGCGGGGTCAACGGAGTTGATTTGGATAATTGGCCTTCGCCAATCAGCTGAACGGCCACATTTTTCGTCATAACCGTCTTGACATGCTGGAGAATTGCATGGCGGCATTTGCTGTCCCAGCCTGCTTTGAGCTCAGCGTGCCCGCCCCCAGGCTGGCTGTTGGCCGCGTCTTGGGTGGCCGAGGTGGCGGCCGCGCCGATAAAGCACTTGGCCGTCTCGACGACAAAGTTCAGGCCGCTGGCATGGTAGACCGCGATGGGCGTCTGGCTTGGCATGCGCGCATCGATCTCGAGCACATAGAGCTCAGAGTCATGCCAGACGAACTCGATATCAAAGATGCCGCGCATCTTCAGGGCTTGCCCGATCGTGGCGGCGATGGCCTTGATCTCGTCCTGGCAGGCCGGCGGGGCTTCGGCCGGCGCGACGATTTGATGGCAGTCATAATCGGCGTCGATCACAACCTCGGTGACCATGTAGGGAGTGACCTGCCCGTAGTCACAGATGACCTCGATCGAGTAGATCGGGCCGCTCAGAAAGACCTGGCCAAAAACACCCTCGTCGGGGTGAGCGCGCAGATAGTCGCGGGCTTGTGCCAGCCCCGCAAAGCGATGCAGCCCCTTGCTCCCGCTTTTGCAGTCGGGCTTGATGATGTAGCCCTCTGCGGCCTCTGGGGCGTTGTCAGAGTCAGCTGAGAGGCCTTTGAGCAGGTCTGGGATCTTGACGCCCAGGCCGAGGAGGAATTGGTTGGTCCGCACCTTAGAGCGCGAAAGCCGATAGGCGGCCTCGTCAAAGACCATCGGCGTGCCGGCTTGCGCGGCCAGCTTTTGCGAGAAAAGCAGGGTCTGAAGGTCTTCGAGGGCAGGAAAAACCAGGTCGTATTTGGTATAGAAGGCGGCATCGACCGTTAACAGGTCTCTGCAGATAAAGTGGTCACAGAGCTTGGCAGCCAAGACGTGGTCGGCTTTATCGGCTACCGTGACCTCCCACCCGGCGGCTTTGGCCAGATAAGTGATCTCGGTGCCTTGCAGCTGCCCGCCTAAGACTAAAAGCTTCATCAGGATGCCTATTCGGCCGCTACGTAGGTCGGAAAGAGCTCTTGGGCCGACGTCCGCCCAAAATAGACATGCTCTTCTAAGGCGGCCTCGATGTAGGCCTCATAACAGGACTGCGAGGCCAGCTTTAACCCCATTCTCTCGAGGATCGGCCTGACCTGGGGCAGGCTGCGCCCGCCGTCATCGATGTCGCTGCGGCTGGCTACACCGACCAGGCCCGATTCGGGCGGGATCAAAGAGGTGATGACGTTGGCCCCGGCGTTCAAACGGTCCTCTAGCCCTTTGGGGCCTTCGACATCCAGCGATGCCGGTATCAGTTTGCTGGGGTAGAGCAGGCGCATCGCCGCAATCATCAAGAGCTCGCGCTCGTTGCTTTGCGGCTCTAGCGATTCCATCGGCGTGCCTTTTTGGGGCACAAAGGTCATGACCCGGACTTGCGAAGGCTGCGTCTTGCCCATTTGGAGGATCGATTCGACGGCATCGGCCACGCCATCGCCCCAACCGGTCAAGATGCCCTCTTCGACGAGCAGGCCGATTCTAATGGCCTCTTCTTTGAGTTTGATGCGGGCGTCAAAGTCTTGGTTGACGCGCAGCCGCTCGTAAAACGACTTGACAAAAGTCTCTTGATAGAGGGCGAACCAAACTGCGCCGGCCTGCTTGAAGAGCCGTAGGCTCTCTGGTGCCACGACACCTGGCGAGATCATGATCGGCAGCTCGGTAGCGCTCCGCACCTTTGCAATCAGATCGGCAAACCGCTCAGGCTGGAATTTATAGTAGGGGTCTTCTCCCATTGTCAGGTCTATCAGATGAACGCCCGACTCGGCCAGGAGTTTGGCGTCTTCAACGACTTGCTCGGCACTGTTGCGATAACGCACGGCGTCTTTGTTGTCGCTGCGATAGTGGCAAAAGCTGCAGCGGTTGAGACAGTAGGTCGAGAAATAATTGAAGCCGTAGGCAAACACCTCGTTGCCAAAATGCTCGGCTCTGACCTGTCTGGCCTTTGCAAAGATGTCTTCTTTGTCTACACTTTGGTCCAGTATCGAGTAAATGCTTTCGAGGCTCGCGTCCATCTTAGTCACTCCATGTTCGTCACTGTTGTCTGCTTTACTTTAATTTGAGGCTTACGCCGCCCAGATAGCCCAGGCTCCGCGCGGCTTTTTGGATGCTGTCCAGGCCATCTTTGAGCATCACGATGCGCTCGAGGCCAGCGCCGAGCCCGAGCCAGGTGCCTTCGTAGTCCCAGTTCACGTCTAGCGGATGGGGCCCAAAGGCCCCCGAGGCGAGCTCGATACCGTCAACTACGACGTCGATCGTATCGCCGTAGACCACTGAGTCTTCTTTTTCGATGCTGTAATTGTCAATGCCGATATGTTGCATGAATTTTTTGGTCAGCTCGGCCATACGCTCGGTCTTCGTCTCTTCGTCGATGCCCCACTCCACGAAGTTGACCATCGTAAAGTTCTCGAGGTGCTTGTTGCCTTGTGACTCCTTACGAAAACAAGGCCCGATCTCGAAAACACCGAGCGGGGCCTTGTAGATGTTCAACATTCTTTTAGAGATGTCATAGAGTGTGGGCGCCAACATCGGGCGCAAACAGGTCTTGTCGTCGAGCCAAAACACCTGCTTGTTCAGCGCATGGCTGTCGTCGATTGACATCCGCTCGAGAAAGACCTTTGAGATCATGATCGGCGTGGTTACCTCGACAAAGCCGAGCCCCCGTAAAAAGGCCGAGATGCTCTCGGCCAGGGCATTGACCGCAGGTGCCTGGCCAGACTCGCGCAGCTTTAAGAGGGCGGCCCGAGCGGCTTCGATCTGATTGCGCTCGAGCTCTTTAAAGGCCTGCTCACGCTCGTTTTCAGAGGCAAAGTCTTGCTCTGGGTCAAAGCTGCAGCCGATCTCTTTAAGCCTCTGGTCCTGGTTTTGTGTGAATTGCATAAGCTCCCTGTCCCTAATAAGTCGGCAACGAGTCTGAGGGTTTTGGCGGAGAGTCCGGGAGTTGCACCCGGCTGGGCGAATTTAGAGTCCGCATAATCACTTCGATTCACTCTCCGCGTCGATTGACGAAAAAACCGACGAACGCCTTGGATAGGTAGCGGCGCCGGTTGTGGTGCCGGTTGTGGCGCCGGTTGTGGCGCCGGTGGCAGTGCCGGTGGCAGTGCCGGTTGTGGCGCCGTTAGCGGCGCCGGTGGTGGTGCTAAAAGTGAGAAGGGGCAAAACGGATTGCCCCTTCCATCCAGAACGGTTTCTGATCATGAGCTTTGCTTTTCGAAGGTCTGATGTACAACGATATAAGCAAGAGACGACCAGGCCGGTTTCTGACCAAAGAAATATCTGTTACTCCTGCTGTCCGCACCGGTGGTTCGCTCGGGGCATTGTATGGCATGGGATAACTTTTTCATTCTGTGAACGCGACTCCCTCCATACCTCAGCACAAGACCTGCTTTGCTCCGATGCTTCAGCATTTTGTAACAACCTATTGCTCCCCAAAGTTGAGTCTGTTTCTTGCCCCAGAAAAAAGCACCCCGTAATTCCACTACGCTATTCGCGGACTATAAACCGTGTTGCCACAACGTAGTCAAGAGTTTTTTTAGTTAAATCGGCGAAAGTATTTTAAAATTATGTGGGGTTTTTTACTAGAGAAGGTTTGTTTTCGCAGGTATGAGAGAATACTTACATAAAATAAGGGCTTTCAAAAAGGGTAGTTTTTTCACCTTGACCGTTTTTGGTATCAAAATTTAGTACTAAAGGTCGATCGGCAGATACGACTCGACATACATCAATGTCGTGTCCTCGACATAGTATGGAAAGAAATGCGTGACATACATATTTGCTTTGACCTTAAACCGATGCTCGTTGGCCCAATCTAGGATCGGCTCTACGAGCGCCGGGTCATGGACGTCACCCGAAGTCAGGCTGACGTTATAGATGCACATGCCTGACTCGATCTTCTGGCCTTCGGCACAGACCCGCTCAAAGACCTCGGCACTGATACAGCGGGCATCCTTCTCAAAGATCAGGGCACAGCGTTTCTCGTGGTTGACGTCGTGGCCATCGTATGAGAACTCTGAAGCCCCATAAGATATGGGATAAACACCATGGTTGGCCAAAAAGAAATAAGAGTAGGGGATGATGTAGGCCGTATCAAAGGGGACCAAAGTGGTCTGGTCTTTGTACCTTTGCCAACGCTCGATCATCTCGCGGTTGAAGATAGCCGTATAGCGCTGGCGCTCGCGGAACTCCATCTCGTCGCTTAAGAAGTCGAGCTGGCGCTTGGTGATTGACTCGATAGCCCTGATGTCGCTGGTCTCGAGGATCTGCTCGACATCTTCGATCGAAAAGCCCAGGGTGTCACGGTTGTAGACGATCTGGCAGATGCGCATGACATCGTTCAGCGTATAAAAGTAATAGCCGCTCTGATCATCTTTTTGGACGTTCAGCAGCCCTCTATCCATGTAATAACGGATTTTCGTACGTGGTATTCCCAGAAGCTGTTCGACTTCTAAGATTGAATACCTTCCCTGTTTGCTCATCTCTATACCCATTCTGAGCTTGATCTCGACAGCCTGGCTATTCATACAGATTCTGACGGGTTAATGGCGATTATGCTCTCTTATAACGCCAATGAACAGTATTCGAATGATAGCAGAAATTTTATTACTAAAATAATTACAAATTCTTTGCTCGCCCCTCTTTGGCCTTGCAGGCCCTCTTAATGGTGCCGCCACGGTGGTGCCGCCACGGGCGGCCGGTGGTGCAGCCACGGTGGTGCAGCCACGGGCGGCCGGTGGTGCAGCCACGGGCGGCCGATAGTTATTTTAGACTCCCAGCCTGAGCTTTAGCCAACCCTCGATGTGGTTATAGACGCTGCGTTTATTTGGCTCGTTGAAGATCTCGTGCCGAGCGCCACTGAAGACCTTGAGGTCGACATATTCGACGCCGACGCGGTGGTAGTCTTTGAACGCCTGAGCAGGGTCTGCCCCCATGTGGCCGACCGGGTCGTTTTGGCCGCTCAGAAAAAGCAGGCTGAGCTTTTTGGGCGTGGCATTCAGTGTCTTGACAGCCATCATGCGCCGGGTCAGCCCGGTCAGCGTGGCATAGCCGCCCGCTGTCAGCCTGGCCCCACAGAGCGGGTCGGCCATATAGGCATCGACCACGGCAGGGTCGCTGCAAAGCCAGTCGAACTCGGTGCGCCGGTCTTTGATCTTTTTACTGTAGGCCCCCAGCCCCAGGTTATGGAGAAAACCCGAACGGTAGCCGTCGCCCTTAATGGCGGCGATCAGGCGCGCCATCAGATGCCCAAAAAACGACGTGATGGCCGGCGTTTGGGCGGTGCCGCTGCAGATCGCCGCCGCGACCCCTTGGCCGTAGCTGGCCAGGTAGCAGCGCACGATAAAGCTGCCCATCGAATGCCCGAGCAAGACATAGGGCACGCTGGCCGGGTAACGGCCGCAGACGAGCTCGCGTAAGTGCTGGACATCGGCGATCAACGCCTCGGCCCCACCTTTCAACGGCATCTGGCCAAGCTCGTCTGGGGATGCGGCGCTTTGCCCATGCCCGATGTGGTCCTGGGCGCAGACGACATAGCCTTTCTCCACAAAAAACTTGATCAAGGCCTGGTAGCGGCCGCTGTATTCAGATACCCCGTGGACGATTTGGATGACTGCCAGGGGGGCAAAAGGCTTGTTTGGATTTGCTGAAGCGCCGGACGGCTCATAGATCCAGGCCCGGATCGTGGAATGGCCATCGGCCGAAGGGTAGCTGAGCGCGGTCTCTTTCATGCGGGGTTCACCGGCTTTGGCGGTCTTTAGGCGGTCGCGTCTTGGCGGCAGAAGATGACGCCGAGCGTGCGCGGGCCGCAATGGCAGCTGACCGTGCATCCGGCCTGGGTTTCTAGGACCTCGTCAAAGCCCTGGAGCTCTTTGACCATATTTGCCATCTGGCGCACCAGCTCGGGCTCGTCAAAGAAGGTGTGGGTGATAAAGGCGCGGCGCTTGTCGATGCCTGTCTGGCCCTTCAGGCGGTCGCAAATGTAGCCGGGCAGGACCTTTTGGATGCGGCCGCGGTATTTGCGCCCGACTTCTAGAAAGCCGTTGCGCATGACCAGGCAGGGCTTGATGTTCAGCAGGTCGGCGCCCAGCTTGGTGGCGCCCGAGCAGCGCCCGCCGCGATACATGTATTCTAGCGTGTCGATTACGAAGCTTGTGTCGACCAGGCCTTTTTTGACCTCGAGGCGGCGCGCGATCTCGGCCGCGTCTAGGCCCTCGGCGGCCATGTCGGCCGCAGCCAGCACCAGCAGGCCGCCGCCGGTCGAGAGGCTGCGCGTATCGATGACGTGGACGTTTTGAAAGCCCGCAGCCGCCTCCAGCGCGTTGGCGTAGCAAGACGACAGCTCGGCCGAGATCGTGAACACGAGCACGCCCTCGGCACCATTGGCAAAAGCCTGCTGGTAGCTTTCAGCAAAAGTCGCGGCATTGATGGCGGCGGTCATGGCCATGCCCTTGCCCGTGTTAAAGAAGTCGAAGATCTCTTGCGATCTGACCTCCTCGCCATCTAGATAGTCTTGCTCGCCCATGATGATATGCAGCGGTATGCGCTGCACGGCATATTGTTCAAGCAGCTGGTCCGAGAGGTCGCAGGTGCTGTCTGCTATCAGTTTGATCTTCATTGTCTTGGTCTCTCTCAAGTCGTTCAGCTCGGGCCGTCGGGCTCAAGTCGGCTGAATCGAAGTGCCAGCTGTTTTGAAACGCCATCTGCCCATCTGCAATTATACTGTGCGGGCAGTGCTCAGGTTACAATAAAGACGTGTGATTACCCAAGAAATC
>WRFC01000021.1 GCA_009779015.1 Coriobacteriia bacterium
AGAGCCAGTCGCAGAGCCAGCCGCCGGGCCAGGCACAGGGCCATCCTCATAAAGCGGCAAACAAATCGGCAGATACACCAGTTGCTAAACATAGATCGCAAGGGATAGGAAAAGGAAGGAAAGTGAAAAAACATGGAGTTATCAAGGAGACAGTTTGTGAAGGCCTCAGCTGCAGCCATGGCGGGTGCAGCAGCTGTTGGCACGCTTGGCAGCTTGGTCGGCTGTCAACCAAACGGAGGGAGTGGCACAGGGACCTCAAGTAAAGACGCTGTCACGACGACTGCCGTCTGCCGCTATTGTGGCGTGGGTTGTGGCGTACTGGTAACGACCGTGGACGGCACCATCACCGAGGTTGTCGGTGACCCCGACAATCAGTCCAACAAGGGCATCCAGTGCGTCAAGGGCATGAACCTGGCCAAGATGCTGTATGGCGACGGCCGCCTGACCAAGCCCTTGATCCGCCGCGACCCCTCGACCAAGGGCACGGACAGCGGCCTCGAAGAGGCCGAGTGGGACGAGGCCCTGAACCTGGTTTCCCAAAAGCTGAAAGACACCTGGAAGAACGACAAGAGCCGGATGGCCTTTTGGGCCTCGGGCCAAATGCCCATCACAGAAGGCTATATCCTCTCCAAATTCTGGAAAGGCGGGCTGCTTTCGAATAACCTCGACCCCAACGCGCGCCTTTGCATGGCCTCGGCCGTTGTGGCCTTTATGAACGTCTTTGGCACTGATGAGCCGGCCAATAACTACTACGATATCGACGAGGCCGACGTCTTTGTGACCTGGGGCGCCAATATGTACGAAGCCCATCCGGTGCTTTTCAACCGGCTTGAGGCACGTAAGTTGAACGGCACGAACGTCAAGCACTATGACCTCAGCACACTGGTCACAGGCACCTCAAAGAATGCCGACAAGGTCTTGGTCTTTACGCCCGGTACCGACAATGCGATCGCCTGTTACATTGCCAATTACCTGGTCACAAACAACCTTTACGACGCTGACTTTGTAAACGACCACATCCAGTTTAAGACCGGCCAAGAACAGTTGGGCAACAACTATGACGACAGTTACGACGCCAGTGACATCGGCCAGGCCGTCAACAATGTCACGAATTGCACCTTTGACGACTACAAGGCCAGGCTCGCAACCTACACGGTGGACTACGTCTCTGAGCTCTCAGGGGTCGCGGCCGCCGACCTCGAAGAGCTGGCACAGGTCTTTGCCGACCCCAACCTCAAGGTGATGTCGTTTTGGACGATGGGCGTTAACCAGCACAACCGCGGCGTATGGATGAACCACAATATCTACAACATCCACCTATTAACGGGCAAGTACGCGCAACCGGGCTGCGGCGCCTTCTCGCTGACCGGCCAGCCCACGGCTTGCGGCACGGCGCGCGAGGTCGGGACCTTCTCGCATCGTCTGCCTGCCGACCTGCTGGTCGCCAACGCGCAGCATCGCCGCTTTACCGAGGCCATCTGGAACCTGCCCTCAAAGTACCTCGACGATATCCAGGTCCAGGGCATGCACACGGTCAAGATCTTCCAACAGATGAGCAATGGCAACCTCGACTTTCTCTGGACGGCCTGCAACAACTGGGCCGTCTCGATGCCCAACCTGACCCGCTACCTGGGCCGGTCGGACAAGACGGGCGTCTTCAACACCTTCATCGTGGTCAACGAGGTCTACCCGACGCTCTCGACGCAGTACGCCGACGTCGTCTTTCCGGTGGCCTTCTGGGTCGAGCGCGAGGGGCAGTTCGGCAACGCCGAGCGCCGCACGAACATCTTCCAAAAAGCCGTTGACCCGCCCGGTGAGGCAAAGTGGGACATGTGGGTCTACATGCAGGTGGCCAAACGCGTTTTTGATGGGGAGAAGATCGGGTTCATGGACACCTTCGACCGCCTCTTTGGCTTTATCTGGGACTCCGACAATGACGACCTGATCGGCAATGGCGACGAGCATGTCGTAAACAGCGCCGTCTGGAACGAGTATCGGATGTTCTCAAACCCGACGCTGCACACCTATGCCAACAACATCGCTAACGACAACCTGAGCTCGTTTGGCACAACGGCCGACGACGGCACCTACACGCCGTCCAAGCTGAAGATGGAGTGCAAGCAGCTGGCCCCGTATGACGAGTATCTGACCAACCACGGCCTGTCTTGGCCGTGCCGCCTGGTCAACGGGCAATGGCTGAGCACCAAGTGGCGCTTTAATGCCAACGGCTCACAGGCTGACGGCTATGACGAGATCGGTGTCAAGACCTATGGCAAGGGCGGCAATGGCGACCCCAACGCCCCGGACGGCGGTCAGCCCGGCGTGGGCGGCATGAGCTTTTACAAGGCGCCAGGATACAAGGCTTCGGTGGTCTTCCGCCCCTATGAGCCACCGGCTTTTGTACCGGACGACAACTACCCCTTCTGGTTTGTTACGGGCCGTTTGCTCGAGCAATGGCACTCTGGGTCAAACACCCGCCTGATTCCCGAGCTGAACAACGCGCTGCCCGAGGCCCTGCTCTACATGAACGCCGATGACTGTGCCCAGCTGGGCATCAATGACCTCGACATGGTCACGGTGACATCGCAGTATGGGAGTTTTCAGATCAAGGCCACCACGGCCGATCGCGTGGCACCGCCGCAGGGCCGTTGCTTTGCCGCCTTCTTCCAAGACACCCATCTGATCAACCTGGCCGTTGAAGACATCTATGACCCCCTGTCTAAAGAGCCGGATTACAAAAAGACCTGCGTGAAGATTGAAAAGGCCTGATGGAGGCCGCTGATCAAGACAGACAGCAGGCAGGCGAGGGCTCGGTTGGCAACAAAGCCGAGCCCTCGCCCGAGCCCGCTGCGGCAAGCCCGGACCTGGACGATGAGCCAGTGGTGATCTCGAGTTATCTGGTCAACACCAGGGACGGCGATGTAGAGATAGTGGTCGACCGTGTCTCGGTGATCGCCGGTGTTGAGGCGCATGAGCGGTTTGCCAGCCAGTTTGTCATAACGATCGAGGCCGAGAGCATCGATGCCTCGATCGAGACCGTAAAAAAGGTCAACGCCACAGAGGGCGTGATCAATTCGGTCTTGGTCTACGCTAATTTTGAGGATGATCCGGTGATCAAAGCACAGCTTGAGAAAAACCGGGCTAGCCAAAAGGCCAAGAGCGAGCAAGCCGAGGGCTGAGTGATGAAACGTTGGCTGATTGCCCGACGGACAGTTCAAATATTGGTCTGGGTGGTTTTTTGCACACCGCTCGTGGTGGCCGGATTCTCGCTCTTGGGGCTCACTCCAGGTGTCGAGGATGCTGTCCAAACGCCCGCCCAAGGCATCTTCTTTGGGTCGCTTTCGGCCTCGCAGATTCTCAACTTCGACATTCTCGACCCCTTTGCGACCCTCCAGACGATGGTCGCCTCGCGCAGCTTTGACCTGGCTTGGCTCTGGGGCCTTTTACCCGTCTTGCTCGTCTACGTGATCATCGGCTCACGGGCCTTTTGTGGCTGGATCTGCCCTGTCAACCTGCTCCTCGAGTTCGTGGACTGGCTGCGCAAGAAATTGCGTATCCCAAATGCCGGGCGCAGGCTGCCGCGCCGCACAAAGATCGCCGTGATGGTGCTTTTCTTGCTGCTCGCCTTGATCTGTGCCCAGCCCTTGTTTGAGAACATATCGCCGATTGCCGCACTGGGCAAGACGCTGCTCTATGGTTCGATGGCGGGGCTTGGCACCCTGGTCGGCATCATCGTTTTAGAGCTCTTCTGGGCCCCGCGCATCTGGTGCCGCTCGCTCTGTCCGCTCGGCGGCTTTTACGAGCTCTTTGGCCGGGTGGGCATCTTTCGCGTACGCATCAAGCATGACGCTTGCACGCATTGCGGCAAGTGCGAGACCGCCTGCATCGCGGCACCCGAGATCCTCAAGCCAGCGCTTGCCGGAAGCACCAAGCGGGTCTGCGCCGGCGACTGCCTGCGTTGCGGTGCCTGCATCGACGCCTGCCCGACCCACGCCCTCTCGATGCGCCCCTTTTAACCTCCCCTCAAGACCATTTTTTCTGGGTCTGGCCTTTCAGCCTCTTAAACAGGGTGGGCCATGCTCATCGGATAGGGCTTTTTTGCGCCTCTGGCCCTTTCGGCCTCTTTATAATATAGCTGTGGATATTTTGGAGATGGCGATGGGAGGGTTTTATGCGAGGAGAAGTGCGCACCAAGAACCTGGAGCTGAGCACGAAAGAGGCCATGGAGATTGTCAATGCGGTGGAGTACGGGGTCTTGGCAACCGTAAACCAGCAAGGCCAGCCTTCGGTCGTGGCCCTTAATCATGTTCTTCTGAACGGCGTGCTCTATTTTCACTGTGGCAACGAGGGAGAAAAGCTCGATAACATCAGAGTCAACCCGGCCGCCTCATTTATGGTGGTCGGCGAGAGCACGGTCCATTACGACCAGTTCAAGTCGAGTTACACATCAGCTGTGGTGCACGGGGGCATTGAGGTTGTACTAAACGAGGCCGAGCGTGACCTGGCCATGAAGGCCATCGCCTATCGTTTTGCTGATCATCGGGTTCCCAAAGAGGCAATCGACGCCTACTCTGAAGTGCGCTTGCACACTGTGACTATCTTAAAGATGACTCCGGCCCGTATTACTGGAAAGGCACGGCTGCAGCCCAAACGGACTGGGCTAGACTACCGGCCCCTGCCCTGACGCTGAGGCTCAGATAGTGACGAGCCCTCGCTCGGTGGCAAAAGAGAAGAGGTCGGCACGCGTGCGCACGCCAAGTTTGTTATAGAGCTTGGCGCGATAGGCCTCGACGGTCTTGGGCGAGAGGTAGAGCTGCTCGGATACCTCTTTATTTGTATAGCCTTTGACCAAGAGGCTTAAAACCTCATGTTCGCGTTCAGACAGCTGCGGCATGTCGTAGGCGACCTTGCTCGGCGCAGTTGTCAGACGAAGCAGGTTTTGCGGAAGCTGGGCCATCAGTTGGCTATGGATGTAAACCCCGCCGCAGTCGATGGCCTGGACAGCGGCCAAGAGCTCATCTGGGCTGACATTGGCCGGCAAATAGGCCTGCGCCTTTCCGTAGAGCACATAGAGCAGGTATTCCAGCTCAAAATGGGTGCTCATCAAACCGATGCGGGAATGCGGAAAGCTCTCTCTAAAGCTGTCGATATGAGATATCGTGGTTTGGATGCTGCGGCTTGCTTCAGACCGCTTGGGGCGCAACGTGCCATCTTCGTGCAGCTCGTGGTCGCCTTCTGTGCGAGCCGGGCCCGAACTATCAATTTGATAAATCAGGATGTCTGGGCGGATGCTGGCCAACTCGTAAATATCCGAGAGATTGGCAATATCGACAATCTCGCCTGTTGACGGATGCTGGCTGAGCACTGTGCGCAGGCCGATCCGAATCAATTCATGGTTGACGACTAAAACAATCCTGGCCATTTGTACTTACTTCCCACCGAATCCCCACCGACAATTGATCAGGTTTTTTCCTAGCTTAAATGATGAAAAGAGAATATTACAGTGACGCTTAGGAGTTGAAATCGCGAAAAAAAAGCGAACAAAGCGGGTACAATAACGAAAAAATGCCACAAAAATCGCGAACAAGCCTGCAACTAGGGACAATTCTTAAAATAATAGGGTGACACTAGGGAAAACTACGTTAGGGCAGGGATTATTACTGTCTGAGGATAATATGCCAGCCCAGTCCTGAGAGCCCAGGCCAGGCCCCAGCGACCAGACCAAGCCCTCAGAGCCCATACCAGGCACGCGCCAAGGCCTCGATGCCCGGCTCGATGCTGCACTCTGGGATGGCCGAAAACCCGACCAAGACGTAGTTCTCCATCGGATGGCGGCTCGAGATCCAGTAACGGTTAGTATTGTAGACCAGCACACCTTCGCGCCTGGCCAAGTCAACGAGGTCGCTTTGCCGACGCTGCATCAGGTCGCCGACCAAAAGGTGCAGGCCGCTGCCCGATTCGCGGATGTCGATCTTTGCTCCCATTCTTTCTTGGAGCACTGACTTTAAGAGCGTGTACTTGCGTTTGTTCACGGTCTGCATCTTGCGCAGGCGTTTGTCCCAGTAGCCCTGCTTCATGTACTCTTCAAGCACGGCCTGGGTCAGCCAGGGCACGCCGGCGTAATTGCAGTCGAATTGGCGGTTCCACTCAAAGAGCAGGTCGGGCGGCAGCACCAGGTAGTTGAGGCGCAAGGCCGGCGAGAGCGCCTTCGAAAAAGTGCCCATATAGATGACGCGGTTATTGTGGTCGAGGGCCTGGAGCGATGGCAGCGGCCCGGTGTTGTAGCGGTATTCGCGGCAGTAGTCATCCTCGATGATGTAGGCGTTCTCTTCGTTGGCCCAGCGCAAAAGGCGCTGCCTGATGGCCAGCGGCAGGGTCTTGCCGGTCGGGAACTGGTTGGACGGCGTGACATAGGCCAGCCGGGCATGCGAGTTGTAGAGGGCCTCGATGAAGTCGTCGTTGCTTTTGTAGACCGGTATCGGAAAAAGCTTAAAGCGGTTGTTTTTGAAGACCGAGAAGACCCCGTCGTAGCCGGGCTGCTCCATGGCGATGACGTCGCGCAGCGGGTCAAAGAGCGTTAAAAGGTTGAGCAGGCTCGGTTGGGTGCCGCCTTGGATCACGACTTGTGCCGGATGGCAGTTCACGCCGGCGTGGATATGCAGGTAGTTGGCGATTTGCACGCGCAGCCCGCGTTCGCCCAGGCTGTCTGTGTAGTAACTGGCCTTGGCGCTGCCTTCGCTCATCAAGACGTCAGCGGTCAATTTGCGCCAGACCTGCGAAGGAAAGCTGTTGTCTTCGAGGTTGCCGTAGGTAAAGTCATAGAGCGTCGAGACCTTGGGCGCGCTCTCGGCCAGAGACGCCTCGGCACCGTCGGTGCCGTCGCCCCAGAGCGCTGTCTGCCGCAGGCGAAGACGAAACGACTCCGAGGACTCGTTCTCATCTAACTGGATAACTGGATTTGAAAGATACAATGACTCGACCGTAAACCCCGAGCCCGTGCGCGAGCTGATGTAGCCTTCAGAAGAGAGCTGGAGATAGGCCGCCTCAACGGTGTTGCGCGAGATCGTGAGCTCTTCGGCCAGCTTTCTGATCGGCATCAGCTTGGTTCCGGCGGGGTATGCGCCACTGACGATCAGCTGCTTGACCTGATCGTAAATCTGCCGATAGAGCGGGCAGGTAAGATTATGATCCACCGTTATCATTGTCCTGACCAATCATCAAGTTATCGTATTTGATATTGGGGACAATTATAGCTCGTTTTTTGACCCGAGAAGCGCAAATCGGCAAATTCAATGGCTTTCTAAGAGTACTCAAAGATTCAGGATATTTACTGCTTGTGCGGTTAATAGAAGTTTCTGAGCTAGAGACGTGCCAGTTTCATAAATTGGCCTGATGCCCGCGTCGGAATTCTGTCCCCATCAAATTGTACTCAATCATCCCTATGTATAAGTGGCCCGAGGTTTCAAAATGGTAACAGCATCGGCCTGCTGCTGAGAGAAAGGAGAAACTATGAGAAAGGAAGGCAAGAAGTTCAAGGCTGTGCGCTGGATTGCAGTGGCTTGCATCTGCGCCCTTGTACTTACCATGGTTGCTTGTTCCGGCAATGGGAGCAGCAACACTAGCAGTACAGGCACTACCGATACAACCACCCCGCAAACCGGTACCTATACACAAGGTCAACCGACTGGGGCTCAAGATGCCGCTGGCGTTTATACAGCGGATGCCTGGAAAGACGCTTACCCGAACCAGTACAATACCTATCGCATGGGTGCAGAGATCAACAACTCTTCGACCCGTCAAGATATGACTGTACTGTATCCAGCCATCAAGACGATCTGGATCGGATCGGCGTTTTCGAAGTATTACAACCAGCCCAATGATCACCAATATGCTCTTGAGGATGTACGGGCTACCGGTCGTGTGAACGACACAACAGCGGCAAACTGTCTGACTTGCAAATCGCCGGACTTTACCGCGATGTATCAGTCCGAGGGCGACACGATCTTTGCGAAGCCCTTTGCTGATGTGAGTGCACAACTCACCGAGCCGATCAGCTGCTACAACTGCCATGAGAACCAGCCGATGAATTCGGACGGGACTGCGAACCTCGTTGTCACCCAAAAGTTCTTCTTGGACTCACTGGGTGCCGACGCCTCAAAGGTCCCGCTGGCTTCACAGGTCTGCGGACAGTGCCATAACGAGTACTATTTTGCTCCGGGGACCAAAGCCGTGACAAACCCATGGACCAGCCTGGCCAACGCTACGCCAGATGCCATGTATGACTATTACAAGACAGCTGGCCCGGACGGTACCCCGTTTGTCGATTACACCAACCCGAACACAGGTGTGCAACAGCTTAAAGTGCAACACCCCGAATTCGAGTGGATGTATGGTGGCAAGGGTGTCACGATGACTACGACGAATGGCTATACTTGCGCAGATTGTCATATGGGGCAGCCCCAAGTTGCCTCTGATGGCACGGGCTACACCTCCCACACTTTGCAGAGCCCCCTTCAGAACACTGAGCTTCTGAAGACCTGCAACCAGGGTGGAGGTTGCCATACTGACATTGCCTCGCAGGTACAACAATGGCAGTCCGACTATCAGGCTGCCGTCAAGACAAGCGGCGACAAGCTCGTTGATTTGAACCTCAAACTTACTGACGCTGTCGCGAACAACACCCTGGATGATGCCACTCTGGCAACCATCCGGGACCTGAACCGTCAGGCTCAGTGGTACTACGATTTCATTATGGTGGAGAACAGCAATGGCGCCCATAATCCAGACTTGGTCGATGCTACATTGAGCAAGTGTGATATGTTGACTGACCAAGCGCTGAATATGTTTTAAGCTCCTCCTTTAAGGTGCGTTTACAGGCCGATGTAGGAACGCACCAGCGTCCCATGTGGGGGAGGGGGTCTAACGCTTAAGTCAAGAGGCCCCCTCTCTTGCAGTTTTTGACCTTTGTAGGTTGGCACCAGCTGGCGCGACAGCCAACGCAAGCCGGTGCAGCAGCCAACGCTTTGGCGCAACAGCCAGCGTTGCGGGGTGCGCTGCCGATCTTGCTCAGCGGAGCGGTCTTATCCTTTGAGCAAGGCTGACAGAGCTGGTAGTATGTTCATGTTGGGATGTCCAAAGAAGGTGGAGCGGTGAATTCGAAACTGAAGCGGCGCCTGATTGCGGTCACAGGCGTCATTGTCATAGCCATTGTCGTTGTGGTCACTGTCCTGTCTGCCTCTAGCGGCCATCAAAACATCAGCGTGGCTCAAGCGGCCAGCGGCGGCTACCTCGAAAAACGGGTCGAGGTGACCGGGCAGGTCGTGGCTAACTCATATTACTCAGAAGGCTCGACCCTCCACTTTGCGATCTATGACGACAGCGACCCCAGCGTCCAGCTGAATGTCACCTATGACGGCACACTGGCCGCCACCTTTGGCAACGAGGTAACGGCCATCTGCACGGGCACGATCAACTCCGATGGCGTCTTGGTGGCCAAGACCTTGGTCACTAAATGTCCCTCTAAATACGAGAACTCCACCGATGCCCTGAATGTCTCGCAGCTCTTAGGGTACGGCAACGAGGTCATCGGCACCACGGTCAAGATCACCGGCACGGTCAAAGCCGGCACTTTGCAGCCGGCCGGCACGGGGGATAGGCTGGTCTTAAAAGACCTGGCCAGCGATGATGAGGTGGCCGTGGACTATGACGGGGCGGTCCCGGACAGCATCCAGGACGGCACCGCTATCGTGGTCACCGGAAGCTTGGGGTCGGACGGCCGCTTTAAGGCCACCGACGTCTCGATCAAGGAGTAGGCGATG